>CAYLPL010000097.1:0-6983 GCA_964385545.1 uncultured Clostridia bacterium
TGGAAGATCATGGAGATATCGTTCCCACGAATCTTCCTCATACCGGATTCCGATTTCGTCAGTAGTTCTTCGTCTTCAAATGTTATGCTCGAGCCTTTAAGAATCTTGCCTGGTGGATCGGGGATGAGGCGCATGATGGACAAAGAGGTTACGCTCTTGCCGCATCCACTCTCGCCTACCACTCCAAGAGTTTCTCCCCGATTTATGTGGAAGGAGACCCCATCTACCGCTGGGACTTCTCCATCCTCGGTGTAGAAAAAGGTTCTGAGGTTCTCTACGTTTACGAGGACTTCCGACACGAAATCACCCCATTTTCACTAACTTGCAGGTCCACCTACACGCAAAGAGGGGAACCTACAGGAAGGATTATAATACATATTGTCCGCAAAATCCTAGTTTCCTTCCTCCAAAAAGCCAGACCAGTTCTCGATGTTTCCCAGGGCGGGACTGCGCCAAGGCGTGAATGCCGGGGCACCGTCACGAACGTAGACCTCTCCCCGGGGATACCCCAAAAATGCCACGGGGAAATCATCGATTATCGATAGAAGCCATCTCCAGTGTTCGCGGGATCGCGGTTCGTACAACATGAACTCGAAGGACGGAGGCTCCGGGCGCTCGCCGGGGTACTCGAGCAAGCCCCCCTCATCCCAGGTCTCTGGAGAGAGAAGAGTGTCCAATGGCAAGGCCAAAAGGTACATATCGTATCGCTCGCGGCCGAAAACAGTGTAGAGCAAAGACCGCTCGTCGGCGGAGATGGGGTGCAAAGTGATACCGATTTCGGAGAGGTCCGCCGCTATGGTCTCGGCGAGTCGCTCCCGTCCTGACCCGTCGCGAGGATATAGCAAGTACAGTTCGGGCGTTCGTTTCGCACCCTCACCATAACCGGCCTCTTTCAGCAATTCTCGAGCGCGATCCGGATCATATTCCACATGCTGCAACCCATCGAAATCCCCCATCAGGGCTCCCAGGGGTTGCCCGGAGGAGACGGCCCTCTCACCGAACATGAGCCGAACCGCTTCCTCGCGATCCAAGGCGTACGCCACCGCCCTCCGCACCCCGGGGTCCGCGAGGAACTCGTTTTGCACGTTGAATCCCAAGTACTCCACCGCATCCGCCCCAACCGTGGCAGTTTTGGTCCAGCTCTCCGCGGGCAATTCTAAGGCTCCCGAATTACCGGGGGGAAGGTAAAACATGTCCAAGTCATCGAGGCCTTCCGTCGATGCGTTTTCTACGAAATGATAGTCGATGAGGTCCGGCATATCATCATCCGGGCCTCTTGCATCGTCGGCGATATCATCTTCCTCGTCCGCTTCTTCGGAGGTGGGTTCGACCCGCTCGAAATGAAGCAGGGTGGATTCGGGTTCTTCCACCCTTTCGACCATGTGGTAGGCCCCGGCCACGGGCAGCGAGGAATCCGTGAGCGCCTCGCCCATCCCGGCCGCCCCCACATCTTCCAGCGCGTGTCTCGGAAGCGGCGTAAGGCGAGACAAGGCCAAAAGAGCCCGGGGGGTAGAGTAGCTCAACCGGACGCGAAGCTCCGCATCCGAGGTGATTTCCACTCCCGAGATTCTTTCAGTTTCTCCGGCGGCGTAGCTTCTAGCACCCCGGATGAAATCCAAAGAGTCCCCGGGTTCAGCCGCTGAGAAATCCGGATGAAGAAGTGTCTCGAGTCCGAAAAGGACGTCATCCGCCGTCAGAGGTTGCCCATCACTCCAAGAGATCGTCCCGGGGAGACGAATGGCAATTTCGCGATCGCCGGTAAACACTATATCCTCCGCGAGGTGAGCTGAGATTTCGCCCGACTGATCAATCTTCGCCAAAGTTGGGTGGGCCAAACTCAAAGCCGGGTTTATAGAGCTCTGGGGCCAACCGAGGAATGGATGGACCGTTACGTCATCCCGCCAAAGGACGCCGATGGACCCACGGCTTCTCTCCTCCACCGATTCCGGCCTCTCATCATCCCCGGAGTCTTCAACCGGATCCGGATCATCGGTAGAACAAGCCACCACTAACAACAAGGATAGGGCTACGACCATCACGGCCAAACGCAATTTCATTTCAGCGCACCATTCCCTCCTCCTGATTTCCTGTCGCCCGCTCCACCGAGTAGCGCCGCCGACAAGAATCCCACCAGTCCGATCAATACAATCGAAACGGAGACGCTGCTAGGCAATAGGATCCGTGCCGATCCCGCCGTCAATCCCGCGAGGAAAGCGTATACCAGGTGTTCTCTGGACTCGTATGCCCGCCACATCAGCGCCGCCGTGATGTATATACCCCCTAGAGCTCCCCCCGCGAAAAGCAATATCCCCAACCAGTCCCAGGAGGCCGCGACCCCGATCACCCTAGAGTAAACTCCCAGCAAGACCAACACCGTGCCGCCGCTAAAGCCGGGCAGTATCATGGCACCGCCGGACGCAGCTGCGGAGGCAATCACTGCCCCAGCGCTCAGGGGTTCCTTCGATAACCCTACGCCACCGGCGAAGGAAACCGGCCACCAAACGGCGCCGAAGGCGGCCGCGGCTACGGGGGAGCCGGCCCCGCTCGGGGGATACTTCCGCCAGATATTCATGGCGGAGGCCAAGACGATTCCCGTCAGGAAAGTCCGGGTCTCACCCGGCATACTCTCGAATCCCCAGCCCACGGTCTGAATTGCCACGATGGCTCCTCCAACCCAGCCCAGGGCGAGGGGGATCAGCCGCAAATACTTCAATTGCCCGATGCTCTCGATCAGGTGGGGATATACCCCCAAAACCACGGCAACAGTCCCCGCGCTGAGGCCGGGAACCACCGAGGTCAACCCCATCGCCAATCCCACCAACAACGAACCCGGGATACTCCTAGGTGAAGAAACCTTATCTGCGAGCATGTCAGTCCTTCCGCAGCTTCCGAATCGGTGCCAGCGAAGCGAGGAGTGTCTTGAGCCCGTGTTCCTCGAAAACCACGTTGAGTTCCACGTCGTCATCGACGTCCTTTTTGCCCACCACGCGACCGGTGCCGAAGACCCTGTGTTCTATCGAGTCCCCCGGCTCGGGAATGTTCCCCTTTGAAGGCTTCACCTGTCTCGGCCGACCCGACGGTATGCGAGTTCGCTTCGGGCCGGGATCCCGTCGCATGTCCTCGGCCAAATCGTTACCCATTTCGACCAGACATTCCGTCCCGATCTCGTCGAGAAAACGCGACGGCAAAGAGGGCTCCGGGGGCGCACCGAAACGCCTGCGCGAGGCCGCGTGGGTCAATATGAGCCGATCCTCCGCCCGCGTCATGCCCACGTAACACAGGCGACGCTCCTCCTCCAACTGGGCGGGATCCTCCAGGGAACGCGAATGGGGGAAAAGCCCCTCCTCCATACCAACCAAAAAGACCACGGGAAACTCCAAACCCTTGGCACTGTGCAGTGTCATCAAGGTCGCTTTGCTTTCCGGCCCGTCCACCTCGTCTTCGCTGCTAATGAGGGCGAGGGAGGCCAAAAATGCCGCCAGGGCCTCGCTACCCGTCACCCCGTCGGCATCGACGACTCCAGCCTCGATCTCGGAGCGAAAGGAGCGAGCGGCCGCCACCAGCTCGTCCAGGTTCTCACGTCGGCTGATGGACTCCACACCGCCGGCTTCGGCGATGAAGGAAAGGTAACCAGTCTCTTCCAGTAATCGCCACAACACCTCCGCCGGCTCGAGTCCGGGTAAATCATCGCCCACGTTCCCCAGGGCGGCCCCGAAACCCGCTAGGGCCGCCCGCTGTTTCTGGTTGAGCCCGGGGATGTCACCCACGGCGCAAAGCAGCTGCAGCGCGTCGACATCGCGACTTTCCGCGAAATCCCGAAGGCGTGCCAGGGTCGCAGCACCCACGCCGCGCCGCGGCTTGTTGATGATGCGCTCGAAGCTGGGCCAATCCTCAGGATTAACGAGCAAACGCAACAGTGCCAGGGCATCCTTGATCTCCGACCGTTCGAAGAATCTTTGCGACCCGATAATCTCATAGGGAACTCCTCGCTCGCGGCAGCTCATCTCAAAAAGCCGCGATTGCGCGTTCGTTCGGTAGAGGACGGCAAAATCGGACCAGGGACGGTGTTCTTCCCTCGCCAGTTGCTGGATGCAGGATACAACGAAGCGGGCCTCCGTCTCCTCCGATTGGGCGCGGTACAATACAACGGGCTCACCGCCGGAGCGCTCCGTCCAAAGATCTCGCTCGAGTCGACGCTCGTTTCGGATTATTATCCGTTGTGCCGCAGACAGAATGGTTTCGGTCGACCGGTAGTTTTGCTCGAGGCGATATATGGCCGCGTCGGGGAAATCACTCTCAAAATTCAATATGTTGGACATGTCGGCCCCCCGCCAGCCGTAGATCGATTGGTCGGCATCGCCGACGGCGAAGACGTTCCTGTGCACACCGGCCAGCAATTTAACCAAACGGTACTGCGCATGGTTGGTATCCTGGTATTCGTCGACCAAAATATGTTGGAATCTCGACGAATACCTCTTCAGTATCTCGGGATGCTCGGTGAAGAGCCGGGTAGTCAACATGATCAGATCGTCGAAGTCCATGGCATTGTACTCGCGCAGATCTGAGAGGTAACGGCGATAGACGGGGGCAATTCGCTGTTCGTAGTAATCGGAGCTCTCCAGATCAGCCGGGGTGCGCAGATCATTCTTCGCCATACTGATGCGGTGAATGATGGAACGAGGTTCCCATTCTTTGTCATTCATGTCGAGATCCTTTAGGATCCGCTTGACCGTTGTCCTCTGATCGGTACGGTCGAATATGGTGAAACCGGGCCGATAACCCAAAACATCCGCCTCTCGCCGCAGGATGCGAAGACACATGGCGTGGAAGGTCCCCACCCACATCCCCCGCGGCTCATCTGTCAGTATTGAGGAGCATCGCTCTCGCATTTCCCGGGCGGCTTTATTGGTGAATGTCAGGGCCAATATGGAACGGGGATCGACATTCTTATCGTATATCAGATGAGCCAAGCGGCGGGTGAGAACGCGGGTCTTTCCGCTACCTGCCCCGGCCACGACCAGGGCGGGTCCCTCGCCATGCGCTACGGCTTTCGCCTGGTTTTCATTTAGGCCATCGAAAATGTTCAAAGCCTTCCCTCCGCTTCACCCGCCCATTGTAGCACACCAAAGGGGCAAAGTGAGACGAAGATCGGCATTAATTTGCGCCAATGTCGCGGCGAAAATGGGCGTGGGGAAATGATATCTCCTCGACCGCGGCGTAGACGGAGCGTCGAGCTGACTCGAGATCGGATCCCATCGCCGTAACCCCCAAGACCCGACCACCGGCGGTTACCCACCCCGAAGATCCCCTATCAGTACCGGCGTGAAATACCTCGACTTCCTCGGGTAATTCGTCCAATCCGAGAATCGGTAGACCCGTCTGGTAAGAACCCGGATAACCCCCGGATGCCATAACCACGCACACGGCGCTATCGGGACACCAAAAGAGCTGCCCTTCGAGTTGGGACAGATCTCCGAACACACCGGCCGAGGAAAGAAGGAGGGGAAGTAAATCTGACTCCATCCTGGGCAGGACTACCTGGGTTTCCGGATCTCCGAAACGGCAGTTGAACTCGAGTACCATCGGCCCATCGGCGGTCAACATCAACCCCGCATACAAAAGGCCCCTGAAGGGTGAACCTCGTCGACGCATCTGATCCACGGCCGGCTGGAGTATGTATTTACGGACTTCGCGAAGCATATCATCGTCACACCCCGGTACCGGCGATATGCAACCCATGCCCCCGGTGTTTGGCCCACGATCTCCGTCATCGACAGCCTTGTAATCCCGGGCGGCGGCCAGAGGAACCACCGTCTCGCCGTCACTCACCGCCATGACGCTCAATTCTTCACCGACGAGGCAATCCTCTATCAATAGACGACTGCCCGCTGATCCGAATCGGCGATCGACCATCGCTTCCTTCACGGCCTCCCGTGCCTCCTCGCGGGACGATGCCACCGTAACCCCCTTGCCCGCCGCCAGACCATCGGCTTTGATCACCGTGGGCAGGGGAATTCGCTCGACGTGATCCATGGCCGCCTCCGGCCGATCGAAGACCTCGAAATCGGCCGTAGGTATTCCCGCCTCCCGCATCAGTTCCTTGGCAAATATCTTGCTGCTTTCTATCCGTGCTGCATCGCGGGTAGGGCCGAAGGCGGGAATGCCCGCATCGTCCAATACGTCCACGACTCCCTCGGCCAGGGGAGCCTCCGGTCCCACGACGACCAGGTCGGCCCCGATACTCCTGGCGGATTTCAATACTTCCGATGGATCCGACGGATCCCCCAGGACGCGAAACGCCAAACTCTCCATGCCAGCCGAACCCGGCATGGCGTAAAGACCTGTGACTTCAGGACTCTGATTGAGCTTCCAGGCCAAGGCGTGTTCCCTTCCGCCGGATCCCAGAATCAGTACTCGCATAAGACTCACCCTCTCCATTCAGTGTCTGAAGTGACGTCGCCCTGTGAACATCATGCTCATACCGGCTTCGTCCGCGGCCGCGATCACTTCGTCGTCTCTAATGGATCCGCCGGGTTGAACTATAAGCCGCACCTTCGCCTGGGCGGCCAGGTGGACTACGTCGGGAAAGGGCAAGAAACCGTCCGAGGCCATTACCGCGCCTTCCGCCTCATCCCCGGCGGCAGACAGGGCCAAACGGGCCGAGGATACCCTGTTCATCTGTCCCGCCCCGACACCGAGAGTCATCCCTGCTTTGGCCACTACGATGGCATTGGATTTGACGTGCTTGCACACTCGCCAGGCGAAATACGCATCGTCCAAAAGGCCCTCCGGGGGGCGGTGTCTTCCAGCGACATGCCAATCCCCAGGCGCAACGGTACCCGAATCGCCCGAACCCAGGATGAGACCCCCGCGAAGAAAACGCCCGACGGTGTGTCCCTCGGTAGGAGACCAGGCCTCTCTTCCCAGCCTCAGGACGCGAAGCTTCTTCCTGCGGGCCAGTTTCTCCAGCGCCGCGGCCGGAA
>CAYLPL010000098.1:0-6979 GCA_964385545.1 uncultured Clostridia bacterium
CCACCGGGGCTTAGAGCGCTTCATTCGGCGGGTCTCCGAGGGAGCCTGAGGGTCCGCCAAAGAAAACCGTTGACACCGTAAGTTAGTATGGTATACTAACGTATACGAGCAAGGAGTACCGTGAGAAGAACATGGTAAGCAGAAAAGGCGATCCGGAACAGGCGAGAAAGCTCAATACCTGCCTCATCCTCGATCGAGTTCGCCGGGAAGAGGCAATAAGCCGGGCGGACCTCGCCCGGGCGCTCTCGATTAGCAAAATGACTGCCTCCTCCATCGTGAGTGATCTTCTCGAGCGGGGTCTTCTTGTTGAAGATTCGGCTTCTTCTCACGCCTCCCCTTCGGGGGGACGGCCGCCGGTACTGCTTTCTCTTGATACCAGGAAGAACCTCGTCGTTGGTATCGATGTCGGTACGACCACCACCGCTCTGATCCTCGGTAATCTCAAAGGCGAGACCTTGCGGCGAATGCGGGTCCCGACTCGCCGAAACCGCGAAGTGGGTAGCATAGCCGATCAGATCGAGGAACTCCTGCCGCGGCTGCTGGCTTCGGCCGATCTGCCTAAGCCTAAGGAGCGGATCCTTGGTGTCGGCGTCTCCGTTGCGGGGCTGGTCGATAAGTGGACGGGCTATGTGAAGTTCTCGCCGGACTTCAACTGGCGCAACGTCTACTTCAAGAAGATTCTCGAAGAGCGGCTCGAGCTTCCCGTGGTCATAAACAACTGCACCAGGGTCGCGGCCCTAGGAGAAATGTGGTACGGAGCGGCCAAGGACGCCCGCACCTTCTTTTACGTAAACGTGGGCTATGGGATCGGATCGGCCATTGTCATCAACAGACGCCTCTACGAGCACAACAGTGAATTCGGTCATATCAACGTAACCAATCGCGAAGTGAAGTGCGATTGCGGAAAATTCGGTTGTCTCGAAGCGGTCTCTTCAGGCCACGCTATCGAGCGTGATGCGAACAGCAACTCAAGCCACACGGACGAAACGGAGTGGATCACCGCAAAGGAGCTCGCGGAACGTGCCCTCGCAGGAGACGGCCGTGCAAAGCGGATCTACGAGGATGCCGGCAAGTACTTGGGACGAGGCATTGCCACGGTGACAAACCTCTTGAGTCCGGAGCTTGTTATTCTCGGCGGTGGTGTTAGCAATGCGGGAACACTGCTAATGGTCCCGCTTATGGAGGAGTTCACCCGTCACACCATGGAGGCGATCCGGGACGGGATATCGGTCGAGGTTTCCTCCCTCGGTGTCGACGCCGGCGTTATCGGTGCGGTGGCCCTCGCTCTGGATACCTTCGTATTCGAGCAAGAGACCATTCATGGGACGTGGTAGAGTAAGGAGACTTGGTATGGATAGGATACTAACTAAGCCGATAGAGGGGATGATGACGATCTATGAGTGATGTGAAGGAATTCGGCCGCGGTACCGCGAGGCAAGAGTCCAAAGGAGAAGGGTTGCGCAAGGCTCTCCGCTCCCGAGAAATGAGCCTGGCAATAGTCATCTTGGTCGTTATTGCAGGCCTGTCGCTACTCAAGCCTGAGGCTTTCATTTCCTGGAAGAACTTCGAGGCAATCACCAACGGTATGGTGTACGATCTGTTCCTCGCAGCGGGGCTTACCATCGTCCTTATCCTTTGGGGAATCGATCTATCCGTCGGCTCGGTCATGGCCCTGACTGGAGTAATTACCGCACTACTGCTGCGGGGTGGAGTTCCGATTCCGATTGCGGTGCTTCTCGGCCTAGCTACTTCCATGGCTTGCGGCACCATTAACGGGTTCCTTGTCGCGAGATTCAGGATCGCACCCTTTATAGTGACCCTCGCAATGATGGCTATGGCTCGAGGACTGGCGACGGTCCTCACATCGGGATACTACCTCTCCGGTTTGCCCGCAAGCTTTCTACTCCTGGGACGAGGCCGGATCGCCGGTGTCTCGATTTCGGTACTGGTGGTCGGCGTGATTCTGCTCGCGCTGGAGGTTCTGTTTCGCCGCTGGAAACCGCTCCATCAGATGTACTTCGTCGGAACGAATCCTGAGGCCGCCCGGCTATCGGGCCTTCGAACCTGGTTAGTTACAATGACGGGATATATCATGAGCTCGACCCTTGCGGGGTTCGCCGCGATCTTTATGACGTCGAGACTGGCTATGGGCTTCGCCGGCTTCGGCCTACAGGCGGAGCTCCGGGCAATTGCGGCGGCGGTACTAGGGGGGGCGAGCTTCGCCGGCGGTTCGGGAACCATTTTAGGTGCCACTCTCGGGGTTACCCTGCTCGCTCTCATCAACAACGGCTTCGTACTTCTCAACGGATCGCCGGATTGGCAGCAGGCAGTAAGCGGCATGATCCTTCTGGTGGCGGTCGGAGTGGACGCGTATCGACGGCGCAAGGAAAGGAGGAATTAGGTTGTGGAGACCATTCTCGAACTATCCGGTATAGACAAGTCCTTCGCTTCCAACAAGGTGCTCAAGTCCGTCACCGTTGGTTTCCGAAGGGGCGAGGTGCATGCGGTTGTCGGTGAGAACGGGGCCGGCAAGTCGACCCTGATGAAGATCATCGGAGGGATTTACTCCCGAGACGCCGGAGAAATCGCATTCAAGGGGGAGCCCGTCCGATTCGATTCCCCCTCGGAGGCGATGAAGGACGGCATCAGTATCGTTCACCAGGCGCTGAGTCTCGCTGACAACTTGACGGTGGCTCAGAACATATTCTGTCATCGTGAGCCGGTAAACTCCCTCGGATTCATTCGATGGAAGGAGCGTCGGCAAAAGGCTCAGGAGCTCTTTGATCAAATCGGGGTAGACATCGATCCCGCCGCGGTGGCAGGTACCCTGAACGTTGCCCGGCAACAGCTCGTCGAAATCGCCAAGGCGCTCTCCCTTGATGCTCAAGTCATAATCATGGACGAGCCGACCTCTTCGCTTTCCGAGCAGGAGGTGGACTATCTCTATGAGATCATTCGGCAACTCAAGGAACGGGGTGTTTCGGTTATCTTCATCTCTCACAAACTAAGCGAGGTCTTTCGGGTAGCCGACAGGATTACGGTACTCCGAGACGGGCAGCTCATCGGTACCGTTGAGCGAGACCAGACAAGCAGTAGCGAGATCATTCGCATGATGGTCGGCCGTCACATCAATGACCTCTTTCCGGACAAAGCAGAGCGAGTCGGTGAACAGGTTATGGCCGTGAAAGAGCTATCCAACGACGATCAGTTCCGAGGGGTCACCTTTGAGGTGAGAAAGGGAGAAATTCTCGGCCTCGCGGGTCTTGTGGGAGCTCAGCGGTCTGAGTCGATGCTCGCCCTTTTTGGTGCGGCGGCGCGAACATCCTGCGAGCTTACTATTCAGGGCGAACCGGTCCAGATCAAAAACCCCCGCGATGCCGTTCAGGCAGGGTTGTGCTATCTGCCCGAGGATCGACGAACCCTTGGGCTCTTTCAGACCATGAGCAACTCCTGGAATATTGTTGCAGCGTCGCTTTCGCAAGTGACACGTCGACGCGGCTTCTATGAGAAGAAGAAAGTTCGCTCGAGGGCCGGGGAGATGATCAATCTACTTGATATCAATCCTCGGGACCCGGAGATAAACGTCCGAAATCTCAGCGGTGGAAACCAACAGAAGACACTCCTTGCAAAGTGGCTCGCCGCCGAGCCTCGGGTACTCATCGTTGATGAGCCGACTCGCGGAGTCGACGTCGGTGCCAAGTCTCAGATTCATCAGACCCTGCGCAAGCTAACGGACTCGGGAATAGGTATAGTCGTGATCTCCTCCGAGCAACCGGAGATAGTGGGCCTTTGTGACCGAGTGCTCGTCTTCCGGGAAGGACAAATCACCGCCGAGCTCGAAGGTGAGAGGGTAACACAGGAAGGGATCATGCGATATGCGACGTAGAAATGGATGTTTCGTTCGAGAACCAAAGGAGATTCATAGATGAAACGAGTACTGAAGGGCGTCTTTCGAAGGCTTGGATTCCACAGTACGGCTCTCCTGGGGGTACTTGTGCTCGTCTCGGTTGTGATGCAGCTGCGGTCGCCGTACTTCTTAACTCCCGTAAACATCGAAGTGATGCTCATGGGCTTCATTCTAGAAGCGATAATGGCCGTGGGCATGACACTGGTAATTATCGCCGGGGGTATCGACCTCTCGGTGAGCTCCGTTCTACCCTTTTCCGCGATCGTTGTCGCCTTGCTTATGACCGCCGGCATGCCGGTTGCCGCGGCGGTAGTGATAACCCTCCTGCTGGCCACGGTGGTTGGTATTATCAACGCGACGCTAAAGACTGTGCTGGACGTTCACCCATTCATTGCGACTCTCGCGATGATGCTCACGATACGGGGCGTTGCAGTGGTACTGAGCGGAGGGGAGAACATCTCCGGCTTTCCGGAGGGCTTTGCGCACCTCGGTCAGGGGAGATTTCTCAGTATTCCGATACCGATCGCTGCGTTCCTTGCGCTTGCACTCATCTTCGGAGTGCTGCTCCATCATCACCGCTTCTTTCAGCAGATCTTCTTCGTCGGCTACGACCCCCGGGCGGCTAGGGTGTCGGGCATCAACGTTACGCTTGTCAATTACGTGGTCTTTGGACTCTCCTCGCTGTTGGCCGGTTTCGCCGGTGTCGTTGCGGCGTCCCAATACGGTGCCGCCCACAACTCGTTCGCCTTTGGCGCGGAGCTCAAGGTGATCGCCGCCGTCGTAATAGGCGGCACCAATATCGTCCGAGGCGGAAGCGGCAATATGTTTGGCACGGTACTAGGCGTGCTGTTTATGGCGATCATTTTCAACGCCTTTGCCATGTCCGGTATTAACACATACTGGCAGGAGATCGTAAACGGAGTGATGCTTCTCCTCGCGATCTTTATGGTCGAGTGGGTCCATTCAAGGGAACGAAGGTCGGCCGTTGGTTGACCAGAAAAACAATTAGGAGGTTGTCATGAGTAGGCGACTTTTCTTGGTACTACTGCTCCTGGTAGCAGTAACCTTCTCTACGTTTGCGGGCGGACAATCCGAGGGACAGATGGCTCCGGGTCAAGCTGATCTCGAGGAAGAAACGTACGCAATGGTTGTGTTCCTCAAGGGTTCCGAGTTCTTCAACTGGGCGTACGCCGGTATGCGGGACGCGGCAAAGGCGATCGGACCCCACGTCAAGGTGGAGCTCCAAGGTCCAGCGGAGTGGGACGCCACACTCGAGGCTCGAGCTATTGATCAGTTGGTCGCGCGGCAGATTGACGGAATCGTCGTGACCGCCGGCGACGCGTCTACCCTCGTCCCCTCGATCAATCGTGCAATCGACCGGGATATTCCAGTAGTAACCTTTGATTCCGACGCACCGGACAGCAATCGTCTCGCATTTGTCGGTACCAACAACTACGCGGCCGGCTACACGGCGGGGGAGACTATGGTTGAATGGCTCGATGGCGAAGGCCATATCGGTGTTTCCACCTTTCCCGGCCCTGATCACCTGCGTGAGCGCGTGGACGGATTTCGGACGGCGATCGAGGACGCCGATGCGGACATCGAGGTCTCCGTGGTCAACGATGAAGGAGACGTGGCGAAGGCGGAAACCCAGCTCACCGCGCTGCTCCAGGCTAACCCCGACATCAACGGCATCTTCGGCGCCCACGGTAACCCGGGCCCCGGGGCAGCCTCCGCGGTCAACACGCTCGACATGAGCGATCAGGTCGAGATCATGGCTTTCGACTTCGGTATGCCGGTCATTGAGCTCATTGAAAAGGGCGAGATCCGCGGTACCGTCGGACAGAATCCCTATCTCATGGGATACATGGCGATGATCCTCGCGTACTCCGCAAACCACCCAACGGATGTGACTTCCGGCAAAGCACCTTTCGGCCATGTTCCAGACAATGTGGACACCGGTGTTTCCATCCTTGGCGTCGACGAGGTCCAGATGTACAAGGATCCTCCCTCCTTCTAAGGGGGAACGTCCTCCCCGACGCGTGTTCCTGGAAGGATATGGCGTCAGGGAGGACAGGGTATTGGGGGCCCGAGGGCCCCTCTCTACCCTCCATAGTATACAGCTCTGCTCAATCAATAAAGAGTGATTGAACGCAATTGGAAGCAGGGAGTCTTTGCATGAAATACAATCCACTCGGAAAGACCGGTCTGCGTGTCTCGGAGCTCAGTTTCGGAGCGTCCTCCCTCGGAGGGGTCTTTCACGAGGTACGGGAGGCAGAGGCTATCGAAGCGGTTCACCGGGTCCTAGACGCCGGCATTAACTACATCGATGTGTCTCCAGCCTACGGAGCGACGAAGGCGGAACAGGTGCTCGGAAGAGCGCTAAGGGGAGTGGACCGGAGGCGGTACTACCTCTCCACGAAAGTGGGTAAGTACACCGAGCCCGGTACCTATGGATGCGATACTTTCGACTATTCTCGAAAACGGATACGCTCATCCATCGAGGAGAGTAAGGAGCGCCTGGGCGTAGAGTACTTCGATATCGTCTACCTCCACGACTTCGACTACGAGAATCAGGTTCACGCGGATCAGGCGCTAAGCGAAGGCTACGGTGCTCTCGTCGAACTGAAAGATGAAGGGCAAATCGGCGCCGTGGGCGGGGGCATCTACGCCATGGATCTCTGGAAGCGAATGCTTACGGAGACCGAGGCGGAGGTGCTCCTCGTCCACAACCATTACTGTTTGAACGATATACGCCTCCTGGAGTTGCTTCCTCTCTGCGCGCATAAGGGCGTGGGCATCGTAAACGCCTCCCCCTTCGGCAGCGGGCTTCTTACCGACCGTGGAGCGCCGGAGTGGCATCCCGCCACGGAAGAAGAACGCGCGTACTTCACACGAGCCGCGAAGCTCTGTAAGGAGCGAGGCACCTCGATTTCGAAGCTGGCCCTGCAATTTTCCGCCCAGCATCCGCAGATTCCGACAACACTGTTCAGTTCCGCCCGACCGACGTCAATCGAACGGAACTTGCAATGGTACGCGGAGCCGTGTGACTATGCCCTCGTGGCGGACGTC
>CAYLPL010000099.1:0-6970 GCA_964385545.1 uncultured Clostridia bacterium
GAGTCGAGACCTTCGACCTGATGGATGATCGCGTGGACCATCTCGTCGGGATCATGGATCGCGACCTGGCCGAATCCTACGTCAACGATTACTACGAGGAGCGCTCGGACCGACTTTATCTCATACCGAAGGATGGACCCACGTCGTTGCAAACGGAGGAGGATTTCGACCTGAGCATGAAAACGCCGACCCGATACCAATTAACCCAGGAGGGTTCTTCCGGCCTCGTCGGCGACTACGTGCTGACTATCACCTACGGACAAAGAGGCGATGACTGGATCATGGTGGACCGCGAAGTGGAGGTCGAGGAATAACCGGCACCTATCGAGGCCGCAAACGGAACCGTCATAGTGGCGCACAGTCGGCGGACTCCCGCGTCGACGGATACTCGACATTGCCCAAGGCCCCGGACGGGGATCTTGCGCACGCTACACCCCTCGCAGGACGACCGGATTATCCCACCCTGCGAGGGGTCTTCGAGCGCATGGGGCGAGTTCGAGGGATATGCACCTGCAACACCCTCGCGCGTCCCAGGGCCAATCCCCGGTCGAGGCCCCGGGGAATCGGCGACAGATAATGGCGCCGTCACATCTGTATTTTCGATCTGAAAGACGGGAGCATGCCCAGCCGATCGGGCCCGCCTCGCCGGCACCGACGTGCAAATGCCGTGGGGCCGTTCATCCCGGCCCCACGGGATGATTGGGTGGAGGACCTCCTCGCCGGCGCATCCCCCACCCTTTCCTCACTGTCTCCAGGTTACCCGTCCCCCGTCCACGAGCTGACCTACCAGCTCGTCGATATATGCCCGGGGTATCTCCACGTCGAATTCGTAGCATATGGCGTCACGAATATCACCGAGTGTCCTCTTTCCGTCGATCAGAAACCAAAGTTCATCACCGACGGGCCTCAGCGTTTCGAAGGTTACGTTGGGATCCGTCTCAGCGATCTCGGCGGCCATCTCTATCCTTCGCTCGTGGCTGCACTCTACCAGCCCGGGGCCGGTAGATCCGGGCACCTTCTGGGGAACTCGATCGGAAGGAGTATCTTCCTCGACGCCGGATGGCGCGGGCAAGGAGTTCCGGTAGGATTCGACCCGTTCGAGTTCCGACGTAGTCGCCTTCTCCAGCTCTTCTCGAAAGTCCGCGATACCGGCCTCCAGTCTCTGCCGGATGTCCTCCGGCTCTTTGGCCACCAGACGCCGAAGCTCCTCGGCGGCCTGAAGATCGCGTTTCCCCAGGTACTCTATATCCCGCGCGACCCGCTTACAGGCCGCGTAGGGATCGATTTGGGATTCTTCGCCCGTGGCTTCGAGATCACTCAACTGCTTCACCAGATTTGGAACCATCCGATTAATCCGGTAGAGACTGCGCCCACGGAGCCTGAGGAGAATCTCTTCCGCACTCGAGGCATCGGCATTGGCCAATTCGTAGGCGGGCACCGCGGATACCAGGCCGGCTCGTTTCATCACCGCGGGATCGGTACAATCGGCGGTGAGAAGCTGCGTGTGAAAGTAAAGATCCGGCCAGGACATCAACAGGACCGTGGGAATGCCCTTTTCGTTCCACCCATGATTATCGCTCCACGGGGTATACGGCATCTCCTTTAGGCGCACCAGGGGAATCTCCCGGTCCGGCTTGAAGACCCAGCTGGCTTCCTTCGGTGCCTCTTCGATGAGATCGGAACAAAAGTCGTTGAGGTAGGACGGGACTGAATCTGGAACCCGATAGAACATCAAAGAGGAGTACAATTTGTGCTGGTCGTGGCCCGGGCTGCAATAGTTGAACCCGGCCATTATTCCCTCGACTTCCCTTGGATGTTGGTCGAAGAGAAAATGGCTTCCCATTCCCTCGATATTCCAAAGGAACTTGATACTACGACGCGGTCTTGGCAGCTTGCCCGAATCGATGAGGCTTTGCAGCGTGCGCGCCACCTCGACGGCCAAAGCGGCACCGGCGGCGCAGTTGGCGCCCGGTTTCGTACCCGTCGTGGTGTGACTTACGAAGTAAACACTCTCTTCGGGAAGGTCGGTCCCCTCAATGGTCGCCGTGAGGTTGACACCTTCCCCTTCGAAGGTCCGCGTTTGGACTCTTGCGTAAACCTTCACGGGCCCGTCCTGCAGGGCGGCAGACAGCTTCTGCGAGGCATGATGGTTGATCGACAATGCCCATACCTCGGGCCGCTCGACCCGAAGACGCTGCAGTTGCACCGCCTCGGGTACGTTTTCCGGGGTGCGCCACGGCGGTATGTGGTCGAGAAGGTAATCATTGATGATGCCGGCTACCCCGTGCTTCGATGCTAGTCGCGACGCGTGGTCCCAGGTTTCGCGCCGGCCGGTGTCGCGAATGAACACCACCTTGTCCTCCACGTCCTTGCCGAGGTAGTCGTCATCGCTCTCCCCCGTCCCCACGTCAACCACCTCGTATTGACGGCCTTCGGGCGGCGTGGAGCCGGACCACCACGCGATACAACTCGGTGCCTCGTCATAGCTTACGAGGTGTCGGACGTGCGGAGTCACCATGGTCAACTCGGCACCGATCGGCTCCCAGGCGAGCGGCGTCGTCCTCTCCGCATACACCGTCCTACCATCGAGGGGATACACTTCCCGAACCACGCTCGACATCCCGAACGATTCCACCATCTCCTCGATGAGATTGGTGGCGCGATGATAGCCCGCGGACCCCGGGGACCTGTAGAATCGTGTCAGTTCATCAACTGTTCTTTGGGCTCGTTCTCCGTCCATTTCACCGTCCACGGCATCAAACACTTTTCTGCGATTGCGCACGGTTATCCCTTCCTCCACGCGAATCCCTGGTTGGATCGGCTTTCGTGATAATTCGGAGTTCTCCAACTATTCGGTGGAACCTGCACGGTGTGAAGCTCGAGTGTCGTCGCGTGCCGTTGCCAGAAAACGAAATGCCAGCGCTCCCCGATCCCTCGTTGCCCGGGCCGCCGCCTCGATTCCCAGGTCTCGCGTCGCCATCGGTTCGGCCACGTAACCGCTCGGGATGATTCTTCCCGCAATCCTCCGGTATGATAATGGTTGCTAATCTGCTCCTCGCAACATTCTCCTTCCAAGTATCCATATCGAGAGTGTCCAACCCGGATTAGCCGGAATCTCCCCTGTCTGTTCGTCAAACGAAGATGTGTTTGCACCACCCGATTGGATAGGAGGGAGCTCGTCATCTTCTACTGAATGACCTGAGCAAAGATGTACAACCGGCTGGCCGAAGATGCCGCGAGAGGTGTCCTCCCGTTTGCGAAAAGGTGTGAGACGGCATGAAAATGCACGTAGCCCGCGGTGATATCATCCTAGGGCAATTGGGCCGCCATGGCCGTATCTCCAATGGTTATCGTGAACGTCAAAACCAAACAGATAGATAGGTGGATAGGCAACCATGGGCGCCAGCGATCAAATCGAGCATCCTATCAACCTGGTGTTCCTCTCCGCCGGTCAGTGGTAGTCGGATCTTCTCACTCGAGGCAGACCCTGGGCTTCCCGTCGCGGGATTGTCGACCCAAGCTGGCAATCGTGCTTCATCATAGATCGTTCTCAGATGATTTGGATAATCCGGCGTGAATACCAAATGGATCCATACATTTTTGCCCATAGCTCCGTCGCCGCGCTGCGTTGAGTCGAAATGTTCATTCGGATTCTTTCCTAAGCGGGTCCGAATTCCGAGTCCATCACCAACACCGTTTAGGACAACGACCCATGCACTTCGCGGTGGAGAATGGTCCCAGGGTTCTCGGGGCTTTCTCCCCTCGGGATGACCACGGTGGTCTGCTCCCACCTGGAAAGATCGGGATTGGCACGAGCCTGAAGAGGCCAGCGGTGAACGGCTCGAAAAGAAGAAGCCTGATTCCGCGTGGAGAGGGTGCCGGGAATGGTCACCGCCTTTGTGTCGGGGGCATCCAATGCCCGATCCCGAGCTTTTCTGGGGCGGGAATCCGGGATCTATCGATCATCTCCCGAGATCATCTTCCGTCCGCAGGGACAACTCGAGCCCAGGTGACGGCTGACCTGGAGTGTGGATATACTGGGGCATCAGGTGAACCACCGGCGAGGTGAAACCGTGCTACTGGTCAAGCGAATCCTTACGATCCTGATCGCCCTGTCTTTATTGATAGGCCTCGGGGTTGTGGCTGCCCTCCTCTTAGTCCACATACTCCCCGCCACTCGCCTGCAACAGCTCATCCTGGCTGTGTCTGCAGTGGTCTTTTCCCTCGCCCTAATAATTGCCGCCTTCAACTTCTACGTGAATCATGGTTTCGCAAACCAGTCCGACATCATCCGCAGAGTTCGGACCTCGGAGAAATTGGTGAGTTTCACCTTCGATGATGGGCCGAGTCCCGAGTACACTCCGGCAATCCTCGATGTGCTGAGGACCTATGATGTGCAGGCCTCGTTTTTCGTCGTGGGCAAGTACGTCAGGAGATATCCCAACATCGTCAAGCGCATGTACAGTGAGGGGCACGACGTGGGCAATCACACCTTCGACCACGTCAACGCACCGACCACGCCCGCGGCTTCCCTGTCGTCACAGATTCTTTCCACCAACATTGAGATCATGAAGATTATCGGTGAGCACCCGCAATACGTTCGTCCTCCCCGGGGCATGTACGATGCGCGATTTCGCCGCTTGGCGGAGCTGATGGGTATGAACCTGGTGTTGTGGAGTATTTCCAGCCAGGACTGGCGCGGATCGACTACGCCGGAGAAGATGAAGACCAGGATTGTGAATAGGGTTCGCCCGGGGGACATATTGCTCTTTCACGATGGTGGAAACCTCATAGGATCAGAGGGCGCCAGCCGCCAGCGGACTGTGGATGCCCTACCGGAGATAATCGAAGAATTGCATTCGATGGGGTATCGGATTGTACCGCTTTCGCGGCTGCTGCGCTACCCCGCGTCGTCGAACGGGACGGAGGAGAACGGTGAAGACTCTTTGGATCGCTAGAGTCCTCACCCACCCGATCTTGCCACCGGCCAGCCTTCATGGCATTGGAGCATACGCTCATACCCTCCTGACAGACGAGCCTTCTTCAGCGCGGTGCTATCGGGGAGTCCCTCCCGCTTCTTCTTTCGCCGCTCGCTTGTTCGCACGGTCTCGCTGTGTCTTTTCCAGCAATCGCTTGCGCAACCGGATGTTCTTCGGGGTTATTTCGACCAACTCGTCTTCGGCGATATAGCCGATGGCTTCCTCCAGACTCAACATCCTGGGTTCGGTGAGCCTGACCGTATCATCGGAACCGCTCGCCCTCATATTGGTCAGATGCTTGCGCTTGCAAACGTTGACTTCCAAATCGCGCTCGCGGCTATTCATACCTACGATCATGCCGGCGTATACTCGAGTGCCTGGCGTTATGAAGAGCGTGCCCCGTTCCTCCGCCTGCAAGAGTCCGTAGGTAACCGCCGTACCGGTTTCCCAGGCTATGAGCGAACCGTGGAATCGCGTGTTCATCTCACCCCTGTACGGCTCGTAGTCGTGAAAACTGTAATTCATCACCCCGGCACCGCGGGTCTCGGTTAGAAAACCAGCGCGGAATCCCGTAAGCCCACGCGTTGGCACCAGGTATTCCATGCGGATATCTCCACCACCGACCGAGGCCATACTGAGGAGTTCTCCCTTGCGCCGACCCAGATCTTCCATCACGGCACCGCGGGATTCCTCCGGGATCACGACGGCGAGCCGCTCGATGGGTTCCAAGACTTGGTCATCGACGGTCCTGGTTATCACCTGGGGCTTAGAGACCTGCAACTCGTATCCCTCGCGACGCATGCTCTCGATCAAAATGGAAAGGTGCAATTCGCCTCGTCCCGATACCCGGAACTTATCGGGGTCATCCATCTCTTCCACCCGGAGGCTGACATTGGCGTGGATTTCCCTCGCCAACCGTTCTCGCAGCTTACGCGAGGTAACGTAGTCTCCTTCTTGCCCGGCGAAGGGACTGTCGTTAACCATAAACGTCATGGTGAGGGTCGGTTCATCCACCCTGATCACCGGCAGTGGGTCCGGAACCTGAGGATCGGCAAGGGTCTCCCCGATGTTTACCGTCTCCAGGCCGGCCACCGCGGCCACATCCCCCGCCAAAGCCTCCGATACCTCCACCTTGTGCAGACCATCGAAAACAAACACCTTTGCCGTCTTTCCGTGGCTCATGGACCCATCGTGGTGGATGATGGCGAGGGGTTGCCCCGGCTTGATCGTGCCCCGGGCGATCCGCCCGATGGCGTAAGTCCCCAGATAATTGTCGCGCTCCCTGTTCGAGACCAGCATCTGGAAGGGACCTTCCGGATCTACCGCCGGAGGCGATACATCGTTGACGATACTCTCGAACAATACCTCCATGTTGCTTCCCGGATCACCGAATTCCCGGATTGCCCATCCCTCCTTGGCAGAAGCGTAGATAACCGGAAAGTCCAACTGCTCCTCAGTGGCACCCAGTTCGAAGAAGAGATCGATAATCTGGTCAAGTACTTCGTTCGGGCGCTCATCGAGTCTGTCAGACTTGTTGATTACCACCAAAGGTTGGAGGCCGGCCCGGAGCGCCTTGTCCAGGACAAACTTGGTTTGCGCCATGGGACCTTCGGTAGAATCCACCACCAATAGCACGCCGTCGGCCATACTAAGGGCTCGCTCGACTTCACCCCCGAAATCGGCATGACCGGGGGTGTCGACAATATTAATCTTCGTACCTTTATAGTGAACCGCGGTATTTTTGGCCATGATGGTTATGCCGCGCTCCCGCTCGAGCTCCATGGAATCCCTGAACCGCTCAATTACGTCCGCCCTCCCGTGGAAGGTAACGCTTTGGGGCAAAAGGCAAACGAAAAGGGTGGTCTTTCCCTTGTCCACGTGAGCGATTATGGGCACATTCCGCACCGAGGTAATTCGTGATCCTGATGCCCCTGTCTATTCCCCCCCCTGTTGACCATCCAGCAACATTGTCCCATCCCTTATTACTACCC
>CAYLPL010000100.1:0-6882 GCA_964385545.1 uncultured Clostridia bacterium
GCCCTGGGTCCGCCATTGCCCCCGAAGGATTATCGACCGACCGACGCGCAAACTCCCTTCGAAGCCGCGGCGCCCGAAGAGGCACCCTCGCGCCCGTTCTCTTCCGCTACCAATTTCGATACTAGTGCGGACTACGCCGTAACGCCGGTGGGAGCTGGAGATTATCCGTCCGCGGATCGCGGCCATTTCGCGCCGGGACGCCGCCTCGTAAGGGTGTACCGTGCGCCAATCTTCATATCGGCGGGGCAGCAGTAACAACAGGTCCCCGACCGTCTTTACCCCGAGATCTGCCAGGGCCCGGGTGCGGGCCGGTCCGACTCCGTGCAGCGTGGTAACAGGCTTGGATGCCTCGGTGCAGGGTAAACTCAGCACGGTTACCCGTCGACCGCGGCTACCAGGTAATAGTGTTCCTGACCACCCGGGAGCAAATCCACGTGGAAGTCTTCCAGTTCGTCGTCGAGGGCGGCCCGCAATCGTCGCATTTCCGCGGGATCGATTCCGGCACCCACGAAGATGGCCACCTGGCGCTTCCTTTGGCCGTCGAAGGGTTTCAGTATTTCGAGGAGTACGGCTACGGGTGAGGACCCCACGGCGACGAGCTCGCCATCTACAAAACCGATAACGTCTCCTTCGGACAATTCGATCCCCGAAAAGGTCCTGTCTTCCACGGCGTAGGTGATCTCCACCGATTGGATCGCCCCGGCCACGTCGCGCATTTCCTCTACCAGGCTGTTGCCCGAGATGTCTCCCCTGCTAGCCGCCCTTGCCGCCGCAAGGCCCTGGGCGACGGACACCGTGGGGCTGACATCCACGGTTACGTCGAACATGTCGCGGGCCTGGTCGCAGGCCAAAATCAGGTTGGAGTTGTTGGGCAGCAGCACGACGCGGGTGGAACCCGAGGCGCGTACGGCCTCGAGAATATCCTCGGTACTGGGATTCATGGTGGCTCCGCCGGCTATTACGCTGGCAGCGCCAAGGCTTTGGAACACCCGGGTTACTCCTTCACCCATTGCTATCGGGATCACCGCTATGTCTCCGGTATCACCCGAGTACCCGGGGGGCAACTCTTCGGGAAGCGGTTCCCCTTCCTGTTGTGCGAGGTTTTTTGCCACCTGAACTGCCATGTCGTGCATTTCGACTTCCATCACTGCGCCGAACTCGAAGGCCCGGGCGAGTACTTCCAACGGCTGATCGGTGTGGATGTGGACCTTGATCAGCGGTTCATCGCGAACCAGTACCAGACTGTCCCCCCAGCCCTCCCATGTGTCGGTGGAGTAGGCGCGTTCGTCGTCGCTGGTGAGTAGGAATACCAGATCGTAGGGAAACTCCAGGTGCTCGGCTTTCTCGCGCGAGTCCACCCGCTCCTCCGATTCGGACACGGTAACGTTGGACGAGGACTCGCCGCACAACACTGTCATGGCTCCCTCCAGAATGTGAATCAGACCCTGTCCCCCGGCGTCGACAACTCCTGCCTCTGCCAGAACGTGCAATAGCTCGGGCGTTCTCTCGAGGGTGGTGCGCGCCGCCTCGAGGGCTTCTTCAAATACCGTCAAGAGATCACCACTTATGCGGGCGCTCTTTTCCGCGGTCGCGACCGCCTCTCGGGCCACGGTCAGGATGGTTCCCTCCACGGGTCTCATCACCGCACTATACGCGGCCTTTACGCCGGATCGGCACGCATCTGCCAAAGTTACGGCGTCTACGGCGGTTCGGTCTTCCAGCACTGCAGCAATTCCCCGGAAGAACTGCGAGAGGATTACTCCCGAGTTTCCCCTCGCCCCCATGAGCGAACCCATGGACGATTGGGACACCAGCTCGTGCAAAGCGGCGGTAGGATCGGAAATGCGATTCAGCGCAGATTCCAGGGTCAGGAGCATGTTGGTTCCCGTGTCGCCATCGGGAACGGGGTAGACGTTGAGGCGGTTGACTTCATCTTTGTGGGAGCGCAGCGACTCGAAAGCGCCCACCAGCATTTCGTAGTACAGCGGGCCGTCGAGGACTTCACGGCGCAAGGGGCTTGTATTAGTCATCGAGAGCAGTCACCTTCACTCCCTGCACATTCACGTTCACCCTAAATACCGGAAGTTCGGTGCTGTCGGTCAGGACGTAGCGAACTTTGTTGCGAATGTTGCGCGCTACCTGCCCGTTGTTTCCCCCTTAGCCGACCACGATGTTAACCGTAACGTCCAGGGAACCATCGCTTTCCGAGTGGGCGACCGACACCCCGCGTCCGAGGTTTTCGTGCCCCAGGATCGCCGACAAGCCATCCTGTATGTTCTTCGGTGCCATTCCCGCCACACCGTAACATTCCGTGGTGGCGATACCGGCCAAATCCTCCAGGACCCGGTCCGAAATGGTGATGCGACCGTAATCTGTATCGAGATGTCTGCTCATAATTGGACCTCCTCGGGATAGGTCTTCCCTTCCCATCGCAATCTACCGGTACGCACTGTGGTACCCGCTCGACGGCCGGACCCACCCCTGATACAATACCGATAGTTAAGCTAGCGTAAAGATATCAAAACTTCAACGGCTGGAGGAGTTAACCATGGCCAGGCGCTGTGACGTTTGCGGCAAAGGAAAAACGAGCGGCAACACGGTAAGCCATGCCGTCAATCACAATAAACGTCAGTTCAGACCGAACATCCAGAAGGTGCGTGTAAAAGAGGACGGGCGAACGCGACGTATCAACGTGTGCACCCGTTGTCTGCGATCCGGCAAAGTCACCAAGGCTGTATGACGACGCAGCGCACTGCCCACCCGAGTTTGGCCGGCCCAGGCGCGCCGGCCTCTTTTCTTTGCCCCCGATCTGCGCCCGACCCGAGACCTGCCCCACCGGTCTGTCGGGTGGATGGCTCCCAAGCCGATAGACAAAACTAGATCTGATGCCCGGCGGCGCTGCGCAGGATCCTAACCGCCTCGGCGGGATCCGGGGTTGAAAAGAAATGGGATCCGGAAACCAAAAGGTTGGCCCCGGCTTCCACCAGGGGACCCGCCGTCTCGGGGCCGACTCCCCCATCCACGCCGACTCTTACGGGGGTCTTGGCGACGATGGAATGAACTTCCCGGACCTTCTCTTCGGTGGATGGTACGAAGGCGCCCCCGGAAAACCCGGGATCCACGCCCATCACCACGACGAGGTCCAATACGTCCATGACGTACGGTAGATCGTCCACCGGGGTAGAGGGAGCGAAGGCGAGCCCTCCCCTACGTCCGGAACTTCGGATTTCCTGCAGCAGCCGGTGGGCGTGCGCGGTTGTTTCGCGATGAAAGACGACGATGTCGGCCCCGGCCCGGATGAACAACGGGACGAAATGCTCGGGTCTTTCGACCATCAGATGGACTTCTACGGGGAGCGTCGATTCCCGTTTCAAGGCGGACACCGTGGCGGGCGAGAATCCCAGGTTGGGAACGAAATGGCCGTCCATAACGTCCACGTGCAAGAGGTCGGCGCCGGCCTCCTGCGCCCTTTTTGCTCCCGCTGCCACCTGCAAAGGATCCGCCGACAAAAGGGACGGTGCGATCAGTATTCTACCGGTGCGTTGCCACATTTCCTCCGTCGGTGCCAATTGACACTTCCTCTCCGGGCTCTAGCTGTCCTCGTCCTCGCCGTCCGTGGGCTCATCGGATTGTTCGGGATCCCCCTCCGGCGGCGGTTCATCCGTATCCTCGGCGGGTTCATCCGATTCCTCGGTTTCTTCAAAGATGAAGGATTCGAGTATGGTGCTTCCGCTGTAGGCGAAGGCGCGGGCGCCGAAGCCGTACCAGTAAAGCGTGATTTCCACGGAGCTTCCGCCTTCGAGTCGATCTTGATAGGCTACCCGCTGGCTGAATTCATCGATCAACTCCACTCGCACGTTCTGGACCGCTGGCTCCGAAGGCAGCTGGAAGGATATGGTTTCCTCGTTGGGAGTGCGATCGGTTCCCCGGCTTACGACCAGGGTAACGGTGTCGCCGGTGGTGACCTCGCTCCCGGGCGCGGGATCCTGGTCGATGACGATTCCCTCGGGGAAGTCGGCATTCTCGCGGACGATATTGACCGAAAGCTCCGCCGCCGAGAGTTCTGCTAACACCGCCGATTCCCTCTTGCCGATGAATCCAGTCAGTGGGAAGGGACGGGGTTCAGGACCCCGACTTACCTCGAGCGCAATCTCACTCCCCCGTTGTACTCGTGCACCCGGCTCAGGTACCTGATCTATCACCTGCCCGCGAGGAACGTCGTCGTGGTGTCGCTCTTCTATTGTCGCGGATAGCCCCACGTTGCCCAGGGTGACTTCGGCCTCCTGCCGGGTCAACTCCATTACGTCCGGTACGCCGCCTTCGATCCATTCGGGACCTTCGCTTATGGTCAGCAGGACGGTGTGTCCGCGCCGGACCTGTCTATTTTCGGCGGGGTCCTGCTCTATCACGTAGTTGGCCGGAATCTCGTCATCGTGTTTTGACGCCACGACGTCGGCCTTCAATCCGTGTTCTTCCAGAATCGACTCGGCCGTAGCCAGTCGTTCCCCGCTCACCGGTGGAACGTCCACCGCGGGAACCATGAGCCAGTCGTAGACCAGGTATCCGGCATATCCGACGACACCGAGGGCTGCGAAGGACAAAACTAGGAGTATGACCACCGCCGCCGATGGGCGCCTGCGCGGTTCGTATTCTTCGATTTCGTCCTCCTCGGAGAGCAGATCTTCGCGTCCTGAGGAGCGATTGTCTTCATCCGCGGCGAGCGCGTCCGGATCCTCGCCGAACGCGGCAGTTAGATCATCGGCGGCCAGTACCCGGGTACGATCGTCGCGGCCGAGGCGATTGCGACGCAGGCTCTCTCCCCGGGCCACCTTCACCAGATCGCGCCCCATCGACTCGGCGCTCGAATAGCGTCGGCCCGGCTCCTTTTCGAGGGCTTTGAAGATTACGTGGGCCAAGTCTTCGGATATGTTGGGATTAACCGCCCGGGGATCGGGTACTTCACCGTTCACGTGCGCCATCGCGATTCCGACGGGTCCATCACCGTCGAAGGGGACTTCACCGGTCAGCATCTCGTAAAGCACTACTCCCGCCGCGTATAGGTCGGCGCGCGCGTCGGTATAAGAACCACGCGCCTGTTCCGGTGCCATGTAGCGGGCGGATCCCATAATCGAGTCACTGGCAACTATGGTTCCGCTGTCGGGGGCACGGGCGATGCCAAAATCGGTTACCCTGACGCGACCGGTTTCGTCGATTATGACGTTGTCCGGCTTAATGTCCCTGTGGACGACACCCTTCCTGTGGGCAAAATTGAGCGCCTTGAGGATTTCCACCGCGATACCGATGGCCCTATCGATCGGTAGTTGGCCTTCCTCGTCGAGCACGCGGGCCAAACTGGGGCCGGGAACATGCTCCATGACTATGTAGTAAAGATCCTCTTCTGGCTCCTCGCCCACGTCGTATATGCCGACAATATTGGGATGGGTGAGCCGGGCGGCGGCCCAGGCTTCCTTGCGAAAATGATCGAGGAACTCCTCGTCGTGGGCCAGCTGTCCGTGCAGCACCTTTACCGCGACGTCGCGGTGCAGGTAAGAACAGCGGGCGCGATAGACCGTGGACATGCCGCCGGTTCCCAGCCGTTCGACGATCTCATAGCGATCACCAAGAACCCTACCGATCAAAGTCCGTCTCCTCCTCGATGTCCGACCACGCCAGCACCACCGCCGTGGCGTCGTCTAAAGAACCTCTCCTAGACGCCATATCGACTAGTGTACCGGGCACCGACTCGGGAGTTGTGGAAGAAATCACATCTCGCATAACCGGGCTGTCCAGCACTCCCGTTATACCGTCGGTGCAAACCAGTATGCGGTCCCCGGGTTTCGCCATACCCGAGGAATGGTCGATTTCGATCAATTCCGCTACTCCCACTGCCCTGGTTAGAACTCTGCCCAGCGAAGGAGCTACCTCTTCAGGGGCTTCGGCGGCCAGCCTGTGGTCGCGCGTGAGAGTGACCAATTGTGTGAACTGGCGAGAATACCAGTACGCCCTACTGTCACCGACGTGGCATACGGAAAAATCAAATCCATCCGCCACGACAGCGGTAAGGGTAGTTCCCATTCCCCTCCACTCGCAGCGGGATTGGGAGGCTCGCAGGACAGTTTCATTGGCGTAGGCTGTGGCATCGCGCAAAACCTCCCCCATTCCCCCCGAAGAAGTGTCGCGTATACCTTGCTCCAGGTGATCCCGGAGCGCTTCGAGCGCCATGGCGGAGGCCACCTCCCCGGCGAGGTGGCCTCCCATGCCATCCGCCACGGCGCCCAGAATCAATGGGCTCCCCTCTCCTACTGGGCCCACCAGATACGAATCTTCGTTGTCGGCATCGTTTCGACTCACAGAGGACATGGTAGCCCCCCACGCGCCGGGAATCTCGCGTCCGCGCATTTCAGTCCTCTTTCGTGCTCCTTTTGAGTTGTCCGCACGCTCCTCGGATATCCTGGCCGAGGGAGCGTCTCACCGTTGCACCTATCCCGGCGAGTTCCAATATCTCGCGAAACTCTTTAAGCCGCCCCGCATCCGACGCCGTCCAGGGGCACTCGTCAACCGGGTTGTACGGAATCAGGTTGACGTGACACGGTATACCTTGCAACAGTATTCCCAGTTCCCGGGCCAGCTCCGGATGGTCGTTCACGCCCCCTATCATAGCATACTCGAAGGTGAGCCTCCGTCCGGTCTTCTCCGCGTAATCCTTGGCCGCGGGGATCAACTGCGAAAGAGGATAGCGCCTGTTGTTGGGCACGATCGTGTCCCGCAGGTAATCGTTGGGCGCGTGCAGGGAAATTGCCAGGGTAATGGGCAGCTCCTCCCTCGCTAGCCTCTCGATGCCGGGTATCAGTCCCACCGTCGACAGGGTGATGCGTCGGTACC
>CAYLPL010000101.1:0-6871 GCA_964385545.1 uncultured Clostridia bacterium
GGGGGGTGAGTTGGGTGGGAGGCCGCTTTGGGCGTGGGATCGAAAGGAGCGCTATCGCGCTGGGCGGGGATGCTCATCCTTGTACACGTGGCGGCCCTCTCTGTGGGGGCAGGCTGTCTCGGTGGGCGATATCGCCTGCGCTGATGCGCTGTTCAGCGGCCCGAAGAGCCCCCGCCGGAGCAAGAACTGGAAGATAACCCCGCCAGCGCGCCCGAAGCCGAGGAGGAGGCCTCCGAAGAATCGGACGCGGAAGATTCCTCCGAAGATACGGAATCGCCCGAGGATTCCCCGGAAACGGAAGAAGAAGTGGCCGAAGAGGATGAAGAAGACGGGGAAGATCTTGCGGATTACCCTCTCCGGGGGAACTCATTGCAGTTTTATCGGGTTCAGGCGGGGGCCTTCGGAAATGAGGAGAATGCCGAGCTGCTCATCGAACAGCTCGGAGAACTCGGGCTGACGGGAGTTACAATAGCCGACGGAGACGTAGTTCGAGTGATTGTAGATCTGACCTACGAAGAAAAGAGAGCCCGCGAAATCGAGACCATCCTGGTGGAATCGGACCTGGATGCCCTCGTAACAACCTGGGACCTGCCGGAATTCGAGGCCATCATCGCGGTCGGTGAAGAAGCGGGTGCGCAATTTGACGAGTTGACCGAGCGCATCGAGGTCTTGCTCGAGGCGCACGCCGGCGCTCCATCCGATTCGGGCAGAACTCGAGCGGAAGAGATCCGCACTTCGGCGGAGATGGTGAGTAGGCAGCTGATGGGTTTGAATGCCGATTTGATACCCCAGGCCTATAGGTCATTAATAATCGACCACCTGGAAGCGCACCTGACTTTGGCCCGGGATCGTCCTGAATCCGCCGAGTGTCGCGAATCCTTCATCAGATTTGCCTGGGCTTTCCGCGCGGCGCGGGAGAATCTCGACTGAGGTCGGCATGATCGGGCCTCAGCCTCGCGGTGGACATACCCGAGTGGCCGATTGGGAGGATTGGATGCAGATATGAAACGGAATCGCAGAATCGGGGATTACATCGTATTACTCGTCTTCCTTGCCCTCGGTGCGTTCGTGGGGGACCTTTTGGGCGAGCTTTTGTCGCCCTACGCTCCTATCGTCGGCAGGTATGCGCGGCTTGGGTTTTCCCCGGTGGATATCAACCTCCTCCATCTTGTTGAGTTTACCTTCGGATTGAGTTTCCGGCTGAACATCCTGGGCGCGGTTTTTGGTGCCTTACTGATCGTGTTCTTATGGTCGAAATGAACGCCCCGCCATCCCTGGTATTAGCCTCGGCATCTCCTCGCAGATCATCTCTTTTGAGACAGCTGGGGATATCCTTTGACGTTCGTGTCGCTGATCTCGACGAAGACATGCTGATTGCTTCCATGGGCGATGGGGTGCGTAGCGCAAGGCAAAAGGTCCTGCTTCTAGCCGAGGCGAAGGCGGAAATGGTGGCCTCCGCTCGCCCCAAAAGACTAGTGTTGGCTGCCGACACTACGGTGGTCTTGAACTCCGGTTGCGATTTCGGGAAACCGAGAGACGATTCGGCGGCGGCGGCGATGCTGCGATCCCTCTCCGGTGAAGTACACAGGGTGATCACCGGTGTAGCGTTGTGCGAAGGTCGACGGGATCGTAGGGCAACCGATGCGGTGATGACTGAAGTGCGGATGCGCGACCTCTCTTCCGAAATCATTGAACGATATGTTGCCTCGGGAGAACCGCGGGATAAGGCGGGGGCATATGCGATCCAGGGACTGGGGGCTTTGTTGGTTCGTGGGATTAGTGGTTCCTACACCAACGTGGTAGGGCTTCCCCTGGAGATTCTGCCCGACCTTTTCGAGCGTTTGGGTTATTCCGTTTGGGACTACGTGTTATGATGAACTCTGACGGATTGCATTGGCACCATTTGGCCGACGAATAGTGACTGACTTTGAGTTACGACAGGCCGACGATGAAGGAATTGCCCGAGGGCGAGCGGCCGCGAGAACGACTGTTGAGTTTCGGCCCCGAAGCCCTCAGTGACGCCGAACTATTGGCCACCATACTCGGAACCGGCGACGCCGGATCGAACCTGACCGCCCTGGATCTTGCCCGGAAAATGCTCCGCGAGTTGGTGGGCGAACCACAAGGCTGGGGATCCTTGAGACATCTGGCAGAAGCCAGCCCGGAAGAACTGGCATCCTTTCGGGGCGTCGGTTGTGCCAAGGCGGCATCGATCCTCGCCGCGATAGAGATGGGTAAACGGGTGGCGGCGGATAGAACGAGCAGACCGATGATTCACGGTCCCGCTGATGTGGCACAGTTGCTCGCGCCCGATATGGCCCGCCTAGACAGGGAACACTTTAGGGCAGTATTGTTGGATTCCAAGAATCGCGTCATCGCGGTGGAGCTGGTGACCATCGGGGGGTTGGATTCCTCCGCAGTGCATCCGCGCGAGGTTTTCAAAGCCTGCATAAGGCGGAGTGCTGCCGCAGTAATACTGACCCACAACCATCCCAGCGGTGATCCCACTCCGAGCCCGCAGGATGTCCGAGCCACCAGGCGGATGATCGAAGCGGGCCGGTTACTCGGCATCGAGGTTTTGGATCACGTAATAATCGGGGATGGAAAACACTACAGCCTGCGGGGACGAGGAATGAAATGGGACGTCGGGGATGGCGAAAGCGACCGGTCCTGGAAGGAGAATAACTAGGTGTTTAGCTTTATCTATAATCACTTCTCGAGGGACATGGGCATAGATCTTGGAACCGCGAATACTTTGGTTTACGTGCGGGGTAGAGGAATAGTGTTGCAGGAACCCTCCGTCGTGGCCACGCGACAGGGCGAGGACGGCGAACCCTTGGCGGTGGGCAACGAGGCGAAGAGGATGATCGGGCGCACGCCCGGCAACATTATCGCCGTCCGCCCCATGAAAGATGGTGTAATCGCCGACTTCGACATCACGCAGACCATGCTCCGCTATTTCATCGGCAAGGCCACGCGCCGTCGCCCGGTCATAAGACCCAGGGTTGTCGTAGCGGTCCCCTCCGGGGTCACGGAGGTGGAGAAGCGAGCGGTCATCGACGCCACGCTACAGGCTGGAGCGAGGGAGGCCTACCTCATCGAAGAACCCATGGCCGCAGCCATAGGTGCCGGTCTACCGGTACACGAACCCACCGGCAACATGGTCGTAGATATCGGTGGAGGTACCACCGAGGTCGGTATCATTTCCCTGGGTGGGATAGTCACCCACGAGTCCATACGTATAGGTGGCGATGAGATGGACGAATCGATAGTCGCCTATATGAAGCGGCACTACAACCTGCTCATCGGAGAAAGAACCGCAGAGCAGGTGAAGATGGAAATCGGCAGTGCCATGATGGTGGACGGCGAGGAAGTCTTGGACGTCCGCGGACGCGATTTAGTCAGCGGTTTGCCGAAAACCATTGAACTTACGTCGGAAGAGGTGAGGGATGCCCTGGCCGAGCCGGTGTCGCGGATTATCGAGGCCATAAGGTCTACCCTCGAACGGACACCGCCGGAGCTGGCCTCCGATATTATGGATCGGGGTATCGTCCTGACGGGCGGTGGTTCCATCCTCCGCGGATTCGATCGGCTCGTCAGTCAGGAGACCGGGATGCCGGTATACGTTACCGAGGAGCCCTTGCTTTGTGTGGTTCGCGGAACCGGAAAGGTACTCGACGAGCTGGATGTGCTCCGACGCATTCTAATTGTGCCGAAGAGGCTGGCCTGACTCCAAGTAGGTCGGGGTGTTCCCGGACCGAATGTAGAGGACGACTCTAAGTGCGGAACTTGTGGCGCGATCGCCGGGTGTTTGGAAGCCTCGTCGTAACCCTGGTCCTGCTTCTCGTAATGTTGCTGACGTCGGACCCGGGTAGGCCGTACGGTCGCCTGGAACGCCTCTGGGTCGAGTTTGTGACTCCCCTCGGGAAGGTGCTCGATGCTTTCGGGGAAGATGTCGGCGGCACGGCGGGTTACATCCTGAAGTACCCCAGTTTGGTGCGAGAGAACCGGGAGCTCAAAGATAGATTGCTGAAGATGGAGAGTATCGAGTCAGAAATCGTCCTCCTGCAGCGCGAGAACGAAAGACTACGAAGCCTCCTGCAACTTCAGCGCCGTTTGAGCATACCCTCGGTCGCCGGAAAGATCTATGCGCGATCTCCCTCGAATTGGAACCGCGAGGTGGTTATCGATCGGGGAGAGGAGCATGGAGTTTCTGCGGGAGACATCGTGGTCGCTCCCGAGGGTCTGGTGGGCCGGATCGTATCGACCAGTGTTTCCACCTCCCGGGCGATGCTGATCACCAGCCCCAACAGTGGCCTGGGCATCGAGGTGGCCTCCAGCGGTTACGCGGGTGTCGCCGAGGGTCAGATGCTTCATCAGGGGCGAATCAAGGTGACGTTGTTCAGCACCAATGCTCAGGTTTCCGTGGGCGATTTACTGGTAACTTCGGGTTATGGAGAATCTTATCCCGCAGGTATACCGGTGGGATATGTCCTGGATTTTTGTGGGGAAGGGACGGGGTTGGTACAGGAGGCGTGGTTGTCTCCCGCCGCCCGGCTCGACAATTTGTCCGACATTCTGATTCTCGAAAACGTTTCTAGCGGCGCAGTCAATTGGAGTGAAGTGGGTGGCGCCTTCGAAACCGAAGAGCCCGAAGAGCTAGAGGGGGGAGATAATTGAGCGGTCCTCCTCCCATAAGCCGCTGGGTTGCCGTGACATTTTTGGTGATTGCCCTGCTTTTTCAGATGACCCTTTTGCCGGGTATGGGACCTTCGGGAACGAGGGCCGATTTGTTGTTGGTGGTCCTCCTTTGTCTGGCGATGTTTAACGGAATGAACGCGGAGATCCTGGTTTTCGCGGTGTTGGCCGGGTTGATGGTGGACTTCGCAACGGGATACTTCATAGGCCTCAATGTATTGGTATATCTCGGCGCCATGGTAGTGGCCGATCGAATAGTGCGGTCTCTCACCCGAGCAACCGCGATGGTATTGATCCCGATGGCCGTGGGATTGGACTTCGCCTCCGAGCTCGTTAGAGCGTCGTCGGCGATCGTGTTCGGGATGAGTACTGGCCCTCCTTCAGTTGTATTGTTGGTGTGTGCGGTATCCTCCCTTTACACCGGCGCAACGACTGCCCTTTTGTATTTTTTGATGAGTCATTATATCTCCGCCCAAGAAACCCTTTGGGGCTGGGAGAGGGGAGCGAGGAGGTGAAGTCTTGGTAAAACGACGCACGATATTCCTAGGTTTCATAATCGCTGTCTCCATCCTCATGCTCATCTTTCGAGTGGTTCAGTTGCAACTCCTGGAGGGGGATGCATTCTCCAGGGCTTCATTTCAACAACGACTTCGCCTATTGAGCACTCCGGCCCCCCGGGGGAAGATTGTCAGTGGAGACGGAACTGTACTGGCCGAGAATCGTCCCGCTTTCGTGGCCCAATACATCCCTTCGGGTGAACCTCCTTCGGAAGAATGGATGAATCTCGTCGGTTTCCTCACCGATGTGCCCCCGAAGAGCATCGAAGAGGCGATCCGCAGAGGAACCGCCGCCATACCCTACGCCCCGGTGGATCTAAAGGTAGACCTGAGCCAACAGGAATATACCGCTCTCTTGGAACACAAGGATGAACTCCCCGGTTTGCGGGTCATATCTCGGCCGGTTCGGGACTATCCCGAGGGCGATTTGGCATCTCATATCATCGGATACGTGCTCAAAATCGGCGAGGATGAACTGAGGACCTTCGGTGATCTGTCGCAGAAGAATTACGACAATTCCCACCTCGTCGGGAAGACCGGTGTGGAGCGAGCGGCGGAATTCGATCTCCAGGGAGATTATGGGGAAGTGCGGGTGGAGGTGAATGCCGACGGGCGCCTGGTAAATAGCATCACCGGGCGATCACCGGTCCCGGGCAATGATGTTCACCTCACGATAGACACAAGCCTGCAGCGGGTCTTGCAGGACGCGCTCGAGACCTCGTGCGAAAGGCTCCAAGATGGCCTCAATCCGTTGCCGTACAATGACACCAGGGGAGGGTACGTCAATCTGTGGGACGAAGGTACTCTCAGGCCGGCGGACACGCGGCGCCCTGACAGAGAATATGCCGACGCGACGGCGGCGGCCGGTGTGGTTTTGGACGTCAATACGGGAGCGGTATTGGCGATGGGTTCCTACCCGGGCTTCGACTTGAACGTTTTTGCCACAGCTCCGTTGCACCTTTCGGGAACCGAGGAAGATCGGATTTGGTCAAAAGAATGGGAGCGCCTCAACGATCCCGAGCGCGGGCAGCCGCTTTTGAATCGTGCCACCTCCCAGGTTGTCGCTCCGGGATCCACTTTCAAGATGGTCACCAGCCTGGCCTACCTCGAGACGGGGGGTGATCCGAATCGTACCGAGTCCTGCCCGGGACATTTGGATATGTTTGGCCAGAGGTACGGTTGCTGGGGAGTGCACGGATCCGGCGTGGACTTGCATCGGGCGATAGCGGAAAGCTGCAACGTGTACTTTTATCGTGCGGGCCTCTCGGCGGGTATCGACGCCATAGAAGACATGGCTGAGCAGCTCGGGCTCGGCGATCGAACCCAAATAGTTGGGCTCGATCCGAGCGAGGAATCTTCGGGTATCCGGCCCGGGCGAGAATGGAAGCAGTCAACGATTGAGGATATGTGGTACCCGGGTGAGACACTCATGGCGGCGATCGGACAGGGATATCACGCCTACACTCCGTTGCAGATGGCCAATTATGTCGCCACCATAGCTTCGGGAGGTATTCGTTACAGACCCTTTCTGATCGACCTGGTGGTGGATCCGGAGGGCGACGTCGTGCGAGAGACGGAAGCGGAGGTAATGCACCGGCTCGATGTGGATCCGGAAA
>CAYLPL010000102.1:0-6600 GCA_964385545.1 uncultured Clostridia bacterium
TCGGCAACCCCGATCGGCTACCCTAAAAGAGGTCGGTCGTGCCAATGACTCCGGACGGACCAGGCACCCGGCTAGGATCCGCCCTTCATCGTCTCGAGTCGGTCATTATGAAACAGAAAACCGACCAAGCCGCTCGCATGGTCGGTTGTGCCATTGCCTCCCGCCGACTCAGGCACCCATCTACGAATCCGGCGTTCATCGACTCCATGGATCTATCGGGTTGTTGGGAATCAGCTCACCGGCCAGAAGATGCGTCCGCACCCGTAATCGGAAGACGTTTCACCTTTGCAAACGGGGATCCCCACTACCTGGCAGATCGCATATCCCGGTGTGCATGTGTCTCCTGAAATCGACCCACGAACATCGGTTACCACCTGCCTATGATGAAAACGTACCTTCCGACTATCACCGCGGCCCGGTAATGACAGGGTGAGCATTATGTGCTGTGCCGTTGATAACGGGTCGCGGGTCACCTTGCCGATTCTTGCGATTCCTCCAAATCCACAATAAAAACGGGGGTGTGACAACGTGCTGACACACCCCCTCAGAATCGCTTCTAAAACGGAAAACCGCCCGACGGAACCAATTCGCGCCAGGGTCTGTAGTGCCGGTCGCGATTTCGATTCAGTCGAGCAATAGCACCCGGGTCCCGGATATCTCGCGTAATCTCGATACGGAACCCGGTGTGATCTCCTCTACATCTAAGCTACCGGAAACCCCGCTAACGACCCACGGGTCCACGAGCAAATGATACGAGTTCGCAGAAGACGCTCCGTCCGTCTCTACCACGCAGCAATCATGCTCCGGGAGGATTCCTATTACCTCCACTTCCTCATCCGGTGAACCGTCGTCATCCAAATCCGGCGAGGATACTTCGATATCGTCGAAACCGGTGAGCATCCCGTCGGAGTTAAGCGTCGGAGACAGGAACCGATCCAACACGCCATCGATTTCACCCAACTCCGCGATGACGTCTACCGCGCCCGGATCCACCGGCAACACGAAATCGATTCCTCGAAGATCAAGGATGACTCGATCGTTCCCATCCACGGTTTGTACTTCCTCGAAGAGACCGACGCCGATATCCTCGAAAGCCAGGATCTCAGTAGCCTGCACCAGATTCCTCGAACGATCTACGGAAACCCGTGCCCAAACCGCTTCGAGCAATTCGTCAACCGATCCGAGAAAGCGCGCAGGATCGAGATGATAATCATCTCCGTCGACTTCAAATATGTACCGCAGTCCCTTTTCATCGCGACGTTTGCGATGATCTCCAATGATCGGCCGAATATCCACGGAGGACCTGTGAACATCGATCCTCTCCGGGGGTGGATCTCCGATCATGCCGAAACCACCGAAGGAGGCTATCCGAAGCACATCTCCTTCTTTGAGCCTTCCGGAATGATCTACCGCGCCTCCCACGGGCACATCCGTGAGACGTTCAAAATCAACCTTTTCCTCTACGTACCCGTATTGACCGCTATACCCAAGGATCACCTGATCGTCTTCATCATCGACGCACAACACCGCCACCGGATCCAAATCGTACTCGAGGATACTGACAAAACCCTTACCCTCCTCGGATCTGTGAACGGCAACCTGCAATCCCTCTTCGACCCACCTGTCAGCTTCGTTTTCCAGATACTCTTTTGAGTTCGTCCCAAGCGGCATTCCGTTGACCTCGAGGAACAATCCGGAAATATCCACCCAGTCTGTTTCCGTCCGAACCAGTCGGTCTTCAATTCGATGCGCGCTTATCTCCCCTACCGTGGTCTCGACCTCCTCCGCGGTTTCTATCACGCCGATATCTCCCCCGGGATCCTCGAAGCCGAGGACCATCTGGAATCGAGTTGCCTCGACAGAATCCGCGCCGGCCACGTATATGTCTGAAGCCACTCCATATTCCACCGCTTCGCCGTCCTCAGCAGAGATGGTTAGTGAACCGTTTCCCGCATCCGCGACCACTCCCGCCACCGGAGGGTTCAGTTCTCGGTACACCCAGGCCAGCACTGCACAGATGAACTCACCATCCGCCACTTCCTCCGCGGGACCGGGCCACTCGTCCACCATCCCGACGTCGGCGGCCTTGATGACCGGACCCAGGGGAAACTCGGCATCCTCCTCGGGATCCTCTCCCAGGGCGCGAAGGAGCATGGAGACTACCTCCACCCGGGTTATTGGGTCAGCAGGTCGAAACTCACCTCCGGCGATCACCTCCATGGCCCTAAGTGCCGCGACGTCGGAACGACGGTCAGCGGAAATCTCGTCCCGATCTTCGATATCCGGGCAAGCACCGCCCATGATTTCCCTCAATTCTCCCATATCCACCAAATCTACCACCACGCGCGCGAAATCTTGTCTTTGCATGGTCTCCCGCGGATCCCTTGGGAGACAACCCAGCCCGGCCCGTCGCAATATCTCCCGGTGAAGCTGCCATTTTCCGCCAAGGTCTTCTACCTCCCGCGGCTTCTCGGCCCGAACGGAGGGCGAAAGAACCAGCAGCGAGAGAATCAATATCGCCAGGACCATCATCGATGAGAAATCTCGAGTTTTCATCCGTATTACCTCCCGGAATCGATCGCAAAATGGTCTCACTGGCCACATCGTAAAGCCGGATGTAAATTTTTAGGAAAAATGTCGATTACCCTCGAATCCCCCGAACCAAGACGCCGTACCTGGCGATCGTCCTGCGCGTTGATCCCAATCGGCGATATGGACGCTGCGAGAACGCACGCGACCACCTTCCCGAGCTTCCAATACCCGGCATCTACCACGACGACGGGATACTCCGGCGCAAAGGGCCGCGACTTCCACCGGTGAACCAGGGATCCAGATCCCGGCTCAGCTTTGGAACCGTCGACTTCGAGAAGCTCGTGCCACCCAGTTCTTCGTCGACGCGCCGGACTTTTCGGGTATTCACCCCGTTGACTCCCATCTCCATCATGGCCAATACCGCGGCCTGTTCTCTTCACCGGTATCTGGTGAGCATTTCCGTCGAGATAATGTCATCTCGTACCCCGGGGGTCCGTAACGTCAAAGAACCCACTCGAGTCCTGATTTCGCGGGTGCGGTAGCCGCACCATACCCCTGACGTTCATCGGATCGCTCGTAGGGTATTGCCTCTAACTGTTCGGTCACCTCGCCATCGGCTACCCGGTCCAACACGGCCTCGACGAGTTTCGCCACAGCGTCGTCACTTTGAAAAGAGTGCAGCATGTCGTCGTCCATGGCAGCTGACGCGAGCCACACCTATCCCTCCGTCTAGGTTTTGGTGATGCCCCTCCTTTACGAGGAGGTGGGTGGCCCTTCCCTCTGTCGTCCCTCGGGGCCTACCCCCTTTACACACCAAATCGGACGTTACCGTGGAAGCGGCATCATCCCCGGGCGATCGTCATCGAGAGGTGCGCGATAAGATTGAGACTGGGAAGATCGTGGTGGGAGACGGGGAGACCTGCAAGCGGTACGTGCTGGCGCGCAGTCCCGGCCAGGCGAAGCGGGATCGCGAGGTCCGGGAAGATCACTCGCCATATCGAAGGAAAGCTGCAAGACCCCGTCACCTGGCCGGGGGACAGCATACCCGGGCCAGCTGTGGCCTTCGGAGCCATCCGGCATACCGTCGCTACCTGATGCAGTTAAGGGATGGGCAGTCGCGTCTGGATGGAGGCAGGATCAAAGAGGGTGAACGCGCCGGCGGCAGTAATCTGATCCGTAGCTCTGATGGTACCCTGCCAGCGGCGGGTGTAGCGTTGGTGTACGAGCAGTTGCCGGACATCGAGGATGCCTTATTCATCCTGAGGCAGGTCGGGGAGGTTCGGCCGGCCCATCTTCGGCTGGAGGATCCAGCCGTCCTCAAATTCCCTGGTGCTGGTTGGCGCTATAGCCGCTGGGGGTGGTAAAGCGCTTCACGGATGAGAATTGGCGACAAACTCGGAAGACCCTCGCCCGGATGCTCATGGCGTACATGGTGACTTTCGTTGGGGCAAACGTGAAGACTGTTTAGAGAAGTGGTACCGCGGGCAAGCATGGGAGCCGCCCGCGGTACGCTGGCCTTCTAGAGTTCTCGGTGGCAGAACCACCAATCGTAGCATTCATACTCTTCCTTACGCTTGTTGGCAGTATCCACGTCCTGTGGCGGCGGGATGATGACTCGGGAACCAATCAACTCATTTTCCGGCCAATCGGCGGGAGTTGCTACCCCTTCACGATCCACGGTCTGGAGAGCTTTCACCATGCGCAGTATCTCATCGAAGTTTCTCCCCATCTCTTGAGGATAGTAGAGAATGGCACGTATCGTACCCTCGGGATCGATGATGAATACGGCTCGTACGGTATTGCTTCCCTTGCCTGGGTGGATCATGCCCAAGCGTTTGCCCACGTTACCATCATCGGCTATGATCGGGAACTTGATCTCAACACCGATATTGTCTCGGATCCATTCCTCCCACTTAATGTGGGCGAAGACCTGATCGACACTCAATCCGATTAGATCAGTGTCGAGGTCCTGAAACTCATCGAACCGATTCTGGAATGCAACAAATTCGGTGGTACATACTGGCGTGAAATCGGCAGGGTGACTAAACAATACGAACCATCTACCCCGGTAATCCTCCGGGAGATTCTTTACGCCTCGGGTCGTGACTACTTCTAGTTCTGGGAACTGTTCACCTATAAGGGGCATTGCCTGTTCCATTATCCAACTCTCCAATCTGTCACACCACTATTGAGTATGGTGCCTATGTAGTAATTATTATTATATGTGGGGGCTTATCTAATATCAACGTCTAAATCTGCAGTCTTTCGGACGACGATAATTTAGTATGTCTGCAAAACTGGGGGCTCGTAATTTCGGCTAAAAGACCACCTTTGAGCGATGCTTAGAGACGACTCCGTCATTCCTCTTTTCCCTTACGTGTAGATGTTACCCGAACGGCATCGCTCTCTAACCCCTTTTTGGCGATTCGCGGCACAATTCGTGATCCACCTTGGGATCGTTCCCAAAGTGGAGATTGACACTGAGTCCCGCCCCGTGTTATGTTTTCGATAATCGAAAGCAGGGTGATGATCGGGACTAGTAAGTGCCAACCGCCAGATTTAGCGAATCGGGGATAGTGAAAGCCCGAGATCGGTAGGAGCGACCGAATGGACCCGTGAACCGCAGACCGAACGCCAGGCAAGTAGGATCTGCCGGATTCCCCCGTTAGAGGGAGCAGTTATCGGACGCATAGTTCGTCCCGTAGCTGGCAAAGATGGAGCGCCGGTCATGGCAGACCCGCTCCAACTGGGGTGGCACCGCGGCCACTGAACCCGTCCCCAAAAGGAGACGGGTATTTTTATTTTGTGGGTTCACCCCCACCCTGCGTAGTCCAAAAGGAATGGAGCGGTATCAATGGAGAAGAGAATTAGATTTGATCTGCCGGAATCGGAGATACCCACAGCATGGTACAACATAGCTCCTGATCTTCCGGTGGCACCGGAACCGCCGCTCAACCCGGCTACGAAGGAACCCCTGCAACCCGATGATTTAGCTGCCATCTTTCCGCCGTCGTTGATCGAGCAGGAGGTTTCGACGAAGCGAAACATCGAAATACCCGGCGAAGTAATCGATGTATACCGTCACTGGAGGCCCAGTCCCTTGTTTAGGGCCCGAAATCTAGAGAAGATGCTAGATAGCCCGGCTCGCATATACTTTAAACACGAAGGGACCAGCCCCGTCGGTAGCCACAAGCCCAACACCGCCGTCGCCCAGGCTTACTACAACAAAAGAGACGGTACCAAACGCCTGACCACCGAGACCGGCGCAGGGCAGTGGGGATCGGCCCTATCCATGGCCAGTTCCTTCTTCGGCCTCGATTGCACCGTGTTCATGGTAAAGGTCAGCTACCAGCAAAAGCCCTATCGTCGCTCCCTGATGCAGGTATACGGTGCCGAGGTCTTCGCCAGTCCCAGTTCCGAAACCGAGGCGGGCCGGACTATCTTGGCACAATTCCCGGATTCGCCGGGTAGCCTGGGTATGGCAATAAGCGAGGCAGTGGAGGATGCCGCCACCCACGGTGATACCTGCTACTCCCTCGGAAGCGTTCTGAACCACGTATTGATACACCAAAGCGTCATCGGCCTCGAAGCGCAAAGGCAGATGCAACTCGCCGAAGACACTCCTGACTTTTTGGTCGGATGCGTCGGAGGAGGTAGCAATTTCGCCGGCCTCAGCTTCCCCTTTATCGGAGAAGCATTGCGAAGCGGCAAGCCCGGACCGAAACCCATCGCCGTGGAACCTGCCGCCTGCCCCACCATGACCCGGGGTAGGTACACCTACGACTTCGGCGATAGCGCGGGAATGACGCCGCTATTGAAAATGCACACCTTGGGACACGACTTCGTCCCCTCGGGATTTCACGCCGGAGGTCTTCGCTATCACGGCGAGGCTCCCATGTTGAGTCTCTTGGTCGAAAACGGACTCATTGAAGCCAGGTCCGTCGACCAGCTCGCCACCTTTGAGGCGGCCGTGACCTTTGCGAGGGCCGAGGGTATCCTGCCGGCCCCCGAGTCGGCTCACGCAATCCGCACGGTCCTCGACCTAGTCGAACAGGCCCGCGAAGAGGG
>CAYLPL010000103.1:0-6518 GCA_964385545.1 uncultured Clostridia bacterium
TGGCTGGTTGGACGAAGGTACTTCAGCGAAGAATCGATGAATCTCCTGCGACAAACCGGGGGCGAACCCCCCTACTCGCAAGCAGCGGACGACAATTGAAAGGTATGCTCATGCTTTGGAGAATTTCCACCACTTGACGAGACGTGGCCCAGATGAGGTCCAGCTTTCACATTCTAAGTCCCATCACTGTAACCATTTCTTACTGTTTACTCGTGAGTAATACATTCCTGCCACAGGTGAAGCGAACCCGAAGGCACCATTTCCTTAATGAGTGGCCGATCACTTTCTACCAACAACCCTTCAACCCAGGTGGTGCGAAAATGATGCGGTATCTTTGATTGACTAAGGAGTTCAACACTGCACAGAATGCCTAGAGTATCTACCTCTACGCCCGAAAGCATTGAATACTTTTGTAGTGGCGCCTTCAGGTCCATGGCCACATAATCCAAAAGTCGTCGATCCAGCAGGTGCTCAAGCATTTCCGGCCGACTTCCATTGGTATCCAACTTCACCCGGAATCCCAGATCCTTCACCTGCTCGATGAAATCGGGCAGGGATGCCTGTATAGTTGGCTCACCACCTGAGATGCAAATACCCTCAAGAAAACCTCTCCTGTCTTCCAACCATGCGAATAACTCAGTTAATGGGATCCTGCCTTCAGTCCTTCGAGGGAGGAGTTGTGCGTTATGGCAAAAGGGGCAGCGGAAATTGCATCCCTGGGTAAATATCACAGCGCAAGGAATCCCGGGATAGTCACATAGACTGGTTGGCTGAAGTCCGCCAATGATCAACCTGATCACCTCGACATGCTGTACATCTTGCGTGCTTCCCACTCCACCTGTTTGCCCTGGTTCCACTGATTGATTGGTCTTAGATACCCCACAACCCGGGAATACACTTCGCACTCCGCGTTGCATCGGGGGCATCGGGCATGATTGCCCGCCAGATAGCCGTGATGCGGACATATTGAGAAAGTGGGGGTCAGGGTAAGGTAGGGAAGCCGATACTCGGAGAAGACCTTCTTCACAAGAGACTTTACGGCTTCTGGATCAGGAAGGGCTTCACCCACAAACAGGTGCATGACCGTACCCCCGGTGTACAAAGACTGTAGGTTTTCCTGCCTTTCCAGGGCCAAAAACGCGTCATCCGTGTAGTCGACCGGGAGTTGAGTGGAGTTGGTGTAGAAGGGAGCTTCATCGGTACTACCCGGGGCAAATCTAATTCCTGGAAACTGTTTTTGATCCAACAGGGCAAAACGGAAGGCCGTTGATTCTGCAGGCGTCGCCTCGAGATTGTATGGATTGCCAGTCTCCTCGATGAATCCGTCCAGTTTCTCTCGCATATACTCTAGCACTCTGGCGGAGAAACCCTGGCCCCGAGGTGAACCAATATCTTCTCCAAAGAGGTTCAGGCAGGCCTCATTCATTCCAACTACACCGATTGTTGAAAAGTGATTGTCCCAATACCTTCCGAACCTGGCGTGAATGTTTCTAAGGTAAAACCGCGTGTATGGGTACAGTCCTTGCTCCGTGTATACCTCCAGTGCCTTTCTCTTGGTCTCCAGGCTAGTTCGCGCAACCTCCATCAGACGATCCAATCGACCGAGGAACTCCTCTTCTCCATCGGTCAGGTGACCTATGCGAGGGAGATTAAGCGTTACCACACCTATGGATCCAGTGAGTGGATTAGCGGCAAACAGTCCTCCGCGCTTCTTCAGTTCACGAATATCCAACCGAAGACGGCAACACATGGAACGTACATCATCGGGAGACATGTCTGAGCTGATAAAGTTGGCGAAATAGGGGATTCCGTATTTCGCCGTAATCTCCCATATCCCGGACAGGCATTCTGAATCCCAGTCAAAGTCCGGAGTAATGTTGTAGGTGGGAATGGGGAAGGTGAAAGCCCTACCCCGAGCATCTCCCTCGCCCAAGACCTCGAGGAAGGCCCGGTTGATTCTATCCACCTCGTCTTGGAACTCGCTATACGTCTCAGTCCGAACTTCTCCACCCACAACAACTGGCTCCGCTCCCAGGGATTTCGGGATGACAAGATCCATGGTCAGGTTCGTAAACGGAGTTTGGAATCCCACCCGCGTCGGGACGTTGAGATTGAACACGAATTCCTGCAGGGCTTGTTTGATCTGTCGATCATCCAGGTCATCTTCACGCACAAAGGGGGCCAGTAAGGTATCGAAGTTTGAAAATGCCTGCGCACCAGCCGCCTCTCCCTGCAGGGTGTAGAAGAAATTCACTATCTGCCCCAAAGCCGTGCGGAAGTGACGTGGCGGCGAACTCTCCACTTTCCCGGTAGCCCCGCGGAATCCCTCACGAAGGAGGTCCTGCAAATCCCAGCCCACGCAATAAACCGACAACAGGCCAAGGTCATGAATATGTATGTCGCCCCGAATATGGGCGTCTCGGACATCAGGGGTGTAGATCTTATTTAGCCAATAGGTCTTTGTAATGTGACTCGATACATAGTTGTTCAACCCCTGCAAGGAAAAGGACATATTGCTGTTCTCCCTGACATCCCACTCCAGGCGCTCGAGGTACTTCTCCATCAGCTCAATATCCGCTTGCTGAGCCATCTGCCTGAGGCGTGCGTGCTGATCTCGATAAAGGATATAGGCCTTTGCAGTCTCCTTGTACGGTGAGTTGAGAAGCACCGTCTCCACGATGTCCTGGATTCCTTCTACCGAAGGGATGTCTGACCAGTTAATGGTCTGGATTAGACCCAGTACGCGGAGCGTCAGGTGTTGGGCACCTTCTTCCCCAAACTCTCCGGTGGAACGACCAGCTCGGAGCAAGGCGGATTGGATCTTGCCGGCCTCGAAGGGAACACGGCGACCATCGCGCTTCTCGACGTATTCAATGGGATTGACTGAACTGTTGGTGGTTACAGACTGATTCATTGATCGACTGCCTCCCTTTCAACGGGAGGAGATCGCAGAATGGCAGTGGACGGACTGCCAATAGTCTGAAAACGGGTAAGTAGAAGTCAGTCTTCCCGCGAAGACTGCGACCTCCAAGATTTCTTACCGGTAGGTCTTCGGACTTGTGGGCTGCTTTCCTAATCCCCATGGCTTCCCAGCTGTCGCCAGTGCCTAATCACGGGTTTCGTTCCCACTCACCGCTGCGGGGCAGTCTCAGATTCTCACTGAGTTCCCTCTTAGCCCCTAGAGAATCTAGGGGACCAGCAAGATTGAGCTCATTCTAGTCCCTTCGCTTCCGGCAGTCAATGTTTTCTTGGGTAACGACCGCGCCAAGAAGCAGTATGTAGAATCCCTGGACTATGTCTTACGTCACGATAGCAGTAATCCGGGTATGAATTCCCGTTTTTGAACCTCTTGCGAGACTGAGTCAGGCGCATTCGCGGCGATGGCCTTTCTTAGAAGGTTTTGGTGAAGGTATTGCCGTGGCGTCTGATTGCCGATGCTCGAGTGTCGTCTGCTTCTGTTTTGGTGATTCATGTGCCGATCGCCGATGCCCTCGCGCGCCTGCAGGTCTTCGGCCTGGATAATCAACGAGCATATCTGGGTATTTGTGCGGCTGGACATGGATTCAACCCGGGGATTATGGCGCGCTTTTGCTGTTTCGAAAATGACAGCCGGACTTCGAATCCAGGAGTAGTAACCTCAGCCAGTGGTAACCAGTGCAAAGGGAATCCCAACCCGAGGGTACGAGAATTCCTTCGACGCCCATCCCGATATCCCGAGAAGACCCAAGAGTGTTCTCTGTACATCTTGGGGCCAGATCTCGTTTCCGGGCCGGCCCCCGACCGCGAACCCGCTTCCCGGCGATACCCAAAATGGCCATGAACCAGATCTACTTCCTACCTCCCGGGCATGCCGGTTCCGTGAGCTCGGTTGACAGGGCCTCCAACAGTCCAGCCTTGCGACTTTTTACGGGATCCCCATCATGGGAATGGTCTCTTGTAACTCGGCCACCGGGCTGAGTCTGTCCTTGGCAACCTGACGGGCAAATCCCGGGTTCGTCTGTTCAGGCAACTCCAGGATTATCCTGTGCTTGATTCGGCTTGCCATCCGCTGATCCAACCTGGGCTTCAAACGCGTATGACCATAACCGGGTTGTTCCACGATACCCTGACGCATTTCATCCTCGGGCAGTTCTTCTTCCTCATCGGGAGACCCGTGAGTATTCATTCGGTGCTGCCGCGTCCCCTCCGATAACGCGAGAACCTTGAAACAGCGGTTGAGGCGGTATTCCTCACCCTGCGCAAATCCCCGGCGCTGATTCTGGGCCGGTGCTAAGGGCGAAGAGCCGTTGAAATCACGTAGGCAATCCTAACCTCCACAGGTAAGACGCTTCAGTGATCCGGTGCCGATGATAGATCGTCGCGTCCCCAGACCCCCAGTAGCGCAGTCACCGCGACGATGACAGCTCCGAATACCAGCCAGCTCGCGCGATAGCCGCCGGTGAGGTCGGCGAGGATTCCGAACAGCAGGGGACCCAAAGGCATCCCGAGTCGGGTAACCAGGAGAATGAGGCCGGTGGGGATCCCGGTTCTCTCGCTCCCCGCCAGTTCGCCTGCGGCGATGTACGCCATCGAGAACCAGCTCAAAACCGAAAGACCGAGCAGTAATGAAACCCCGTAAAGGACGATCGTCGATACGAATGGATAATAGATGGCCGATCCGATGGCGATGTACATCCCGCCCATGATGGTCCCCACCGAGATTAGCGCCTTTGTCCTGTCACCGCGAAATACCGTATCGGATATCCGCCCCCAGACCGGTCGACCGAACAACCCGCCTATGTGCATTATCCCCAGGCACAACCCGGCGGTTTGTGGGTCAATGTCCAAATCGGTAGTCAAAAACACCACGTAGTGCGCCACCACGGCGAACCCCGTTCCCGCCAAAAGGCCGGATATGGCATTCACCCGCATGATGCGAAAATCCCGGAGCAGTTCGGAGGCCACCCCGAATAGTTCCCGCAGTGGAAAGGTCCCCTGGTCGAGGCGACTATCGTGTCCGTCGTCGAAGGTGAGAAAGATCACCGTCCCCACGATTAGCGCAAGGATCGCCGCCCCCTGCATGGTCACGCGCCATCCCACCTGGGATGCCAAAAACGGCAACAGGCTGGCAGAGGCAAACCCGCCGATGCCGATCCCCGAGTGTATCATCCCGAGGCTGACCGCCCGCCGGGCCGGAGGGATCAGGGTTACAACGCTCTTGTTGATCCCCGAGTTTATCAGGGAGAAGGACGCGCCCGAGATGATCGCGGGTAGCAAAAGCAGTGCATAGGATGGGACCAACCCGTAGGTGAACACCGCCAAACCCATGCATCCCAGCCCAATGAGAATGCTCCTTTTCGGCCCCGCGCGATCGACCATACCCCCGGCCAAAACCGCCAACACAGCGCCACCGATGAAGTAGAAGGTGGAGTAATAGCTGACCTGGGTGAGCGTCAGGTCGAAGTCTTCTCTTACAAACGACAGCAGGGACAAGAAGCCGTCATGGTTTAGGCTTATGGCGAGGAAGGGAAGTAGAAGCACCAGCAATAGCGCCGTGATACTCTTTTTAGAGCACTCATCGTTTTCGGGGATAATATCGATCTCTCCCATTCTTGTTATTCGATTCCATCCCGGCCTCGAGACGGTCGCAGAATCCATACCACAAAAGACCACTACCATGGTCTCACGTTAGCGCCGACGAGCCAAATGCAAGATTATCGCATTTGCCTTACAGGTATAGAATCCAGGGGAGAGGCTATGAGGACCCCGGGAAGACGGACCACATCACATCCCCAATCGGTACCCAGGATCGATGAGCGGATATGAAACGCGGTGCTCCCCTCAAAGATGAGATCCGTTTGCGGCCAGGGCGAACCGTGTGGAGCCGTTGGATTGTAATAAGCGTCGCCTATTACGACCGAATTACTCGATGCGCAGATGGCGACGAAACCCTGTATCGAGGATCTGGAGGCAAGATGCCGGATTCATTTCGTGCAAAGTTGTCCTGCAAAGGCCACACAGGATCCTGGGCAGTTTCGACCAGAGCGAGAAGGGGCAAGCCCAATGTAAGACTTGATTAGCGGCGACGGATGGTAATGAAAGTCATCCGTCGTTGCAAACTCTCAGTCGCGAGCCGTATGGAAGAGATGCCGGTAGCTATCGAGCGTCATCGCGCCCCAAGTTATAGGCCGAGATGCAATCGAGATGGCGACCGACCTTCGCGAATGCGGCGGATCGCATTACATCTGGTGTTCCCGCGAGTAACCGCACGGGAAACAGAAGACCGAAAGACGCAACACGCAACGATCGTGGGATCCGGAGAATTCCCGCGTCTCTATGGGCTGTCCGGGTATTCATCATTTCCCCGGAGGATGAGACACGAAATTGCCCGATGCCCGCGGATTATGGAGCGGCAGATGGACGATTGGAGTGGCAAAGGATGAATCGGAAACTGTTCCTCGCGGTATTGATCTTCAGTTTGTCGATCGCATTCTACTCCTGCAGTGGCTCGGGCACAGATGCGCCCGAAGTTGAGCCGG
>CAYLPL010000104.1:0-6501 GCA_964385545.1 uncultured Clostridia bacterium
GCCGCGTCCGGGAGCTTGCCGCGGAGATCCGATTCTACGATGTCTTCGATCAGCCACTTTCGCGATCCCGAGGGCCGCTGCCGCATGAGCTTTCACCTCGGGGATCAGTGAATTGTGCTGGCTTCGCCCTCGATTAGAGCGGCCAAAGCAGGGGGACCATCACCAGGGCCACGATCATCACCAGGATGCAAAGGGGTAGCCCAACGCGCAGGTAGTCGGCGAAGCGATAGCCGCCGGCGCTATATACCAGGACGTTGGATTGATGTCCGAAGGGGGTGAGGAATGCGCAGCTTACCCCCACGGTAACCATCATAAGTAGCGGACGGGGATCGACTCCCAGCTCTCCGGATATCCCCAGGACCAGGGGGCCGACGATCAAGATGGTCGCCGGAGGCGTCATAAGCGACGCCGTCACACAGGCTATCCCGAAGAGGGCGGCGAGCATGGGGAGGGGATTTTGACCGATCAGCTGAGTCATGCCCGTGACGGCGGCGTCGGTCAGGCCGCTGCGCTCCACGGCTACGGCCACGCCCGCCATGGAACCCAAAAGGACTATCACCGACCAGGGGACGGCGCGATATAGCCTCTGCAGGCGTGGACATCCCGACAGTACCATGAGTGCGACGGTGCCCACAGCCGCCAGCGATATGGGGAGTATGCCCGCGGCAGTGATGATGATCATCGCCGCGAAAAGACCGAGTATCCGGATGACGCGGCTTCGCCCCTCCACCACCGGTTCCCTGTCCAAAAGCAGGAGGTTGAGGTCTTCCGCCACCTGGTCCACGGTGGCCGGGGCACCGAGCAGCAACAGCATGTCCCCGCCCTCCAGGCGTACGTCGGCCAGTCGCTCGGTGATGCTTTTGCTCTTGTGGGCGATGGCGAGTACCTGCAGTCCGTACCGGGAGCGGAAGTTTACCCCGCGGAGGGTGCGTCCGACCAGCGGGGAGCGGGCCTTGATAACCACGTCCGTCATTTCCGCCAGGGACCGCGGCAGGATATCCTCCACGGTCTTCGGTGATGCGAATTCCAGACCGGTCGCCTGGCGCAGCGGGGTGAGGTTTTCCCGGGGAACCTCGATTTGCACGACGTCTCCGGGTCTGAGGATATTGTTGGCCGTGGGGTTGGTGAGGTGATGGCCGTCGTGGACGATACCCAGCACGGTTGCGTCGTAATCCCTCTGTAGGCCGGTATCCCCGACGAGGGAGTGGGGGAGCGGCCCATCCGCCGGCACTATTGCCTCCATTAGGAATTGTGTCACGCCGTAATCCTGGGTTAGATCGCTGCGCAGACGATTGTCGGGAAGCAGGCGGTGGGCCGCCATGCCGAAGTATACTCCCGCGACCAGCAGGATCGGGAGGGCCAGGGGAGTCAACTCGAAGAAGGCCATCGGTTCCTGCCCCCACTGCTGCAGCATGTGAGAGGCCAGCAGGTTGGGAGGAGTGCCCATCAGGGAGGTCAAACCCCCGAGGAGGGAACCGAAGGCCACCGGTATCAGGACTTTTGACGGGGGCCAATCGTTCTTGCGGCATACCCCCATTACCACGGGGAAGACCAGCGTGATGGCGGCGATGTTGTTCATAAAGCCCGACATCAATCCGACGGACAAAGCACCCAGTATGGCGAGCATCGGTATGCTGGTGGCGGTCTTGCCGAGCCACGCGGAAAGCGGCTGCACAGCGCCGGTGCGCTGCAGTGCCTCGCTAATCATGGTCAGGGCGGCCACGGTTATGACCGCGGGATTGGAAAACCCCGAAAAGATCTCGTTTTCGGGGACCAGGCCCAGGACCGCCAGGGTGAAAAGGGCGAGGACTGCCACCAGGTCGTAGCGAATCCACTCCGTTATGAAAGCGATCAGTATCAGAAGCAGTACGCCCGATACCAGTAACATGTCGGTGCTCATGGAACCTCCGCTTTCGCCAAAGGATGCGGCGTTCGGTGTCGTTTCGTACGCGCCGGACCCGCGGCGAGAAGCTCGCGGGGACCGTTTTTTATTTGTCCCCTTTCCGTTCGCCGGGCGGATTAGAATACCTTCCGGGAAACGGCGGCTATGATAGTCGCCGCGTCGCGGTTACTCCTCGGTTTTTGCGAAATCCACCGGGTAGAAGCGAAACAGTATCGCGGCGACGAGGCTGAATATCAAAAGCCCCGTGGGCCCCAGGGGGTTGGTCCAAAGCAACCCGACTCCGGGGTTGAATATCCCGCCCAAAAAAACGGTCGCGTTAAAGGTGCCGTGGGCAAAGCCGGCGACCACGGCACTGCAAGATTTCAGTCGAAGCCAGGTGAATATCGCTCCCAGGGGGATACAGGTCAGGGTCATGAATACTGCGCCGAGGTAGGGGTTTTCGGGGAAGTTATGCCCCATCAATATAACCGGGGCGTGCCAAATTCCCCAGGTTATTCCCACGATTACCATGGCGGCAAATAGCCCGGCGCCGCGAAGTTTCTGCAACAGGTAGCCGCGCCAGCCGAATTCTTCACCCAGCCCGAACAGGAGGTTTTGCACCGGCGCGGCCACGAAAACCAAAAGCAATATCACCGAGGTGCTCATTTCGAGCCCCGGGGCGATGCGCTCGAACCCCTCTGCCGGGGGCAGCAGTTCGCCCAGGCCAGCCCCGGCGGCGAGGAGGGCATGAAGCGCCTGGGTTCCCACCACCACTAGGTAGGCCAAAAGAAAGTAACGAAGGCCCCCCAAGCGTAGGCCGTAATCTTTCGGGCTCCTCCCGTCTTCGCGGATGAAAATCAAAGCGGTGAGGCCGGGGATGAACATCTGGGCGGTGAGCAGGACGCCGATCCACGGCGACTGATAGCCTCCGGTCAGGTAAAGGATGAGGTTCAAAATCCCGGTGATGGCAAAAACGGATAACACGTACCGTCCCGCCCTGGTCCCGATCATGTGGTGCAAGGGGATCACTCCATCTTCTCAAGATTGATGATCATCAGCGAGCCAGGGCCCACCGAATCAATTCGTAAAGCCAGGGCCAGTGGCTACCTTCTCCGCCATCGAGATCGAATTCGCCGGAGTCGGGGTTTTTACCCATTTCCGGATGCGGACCCATCAGGACCCAAAAACCCCGGCCAAACCCTCCGGCCACGACCGCCGGCTCTTCGCTTACCCCGTAACGGGCCAGGATTTCGACGTTCCCGTTCCCGGGATCTTCGGGGACCAGGTGAGGCCCGTCCATGTAATACATCTCCCTGGAGGTCTCGCCGGTCCCCTCGAAGGGAATATCTGCTTCGTCCACCACCTCCGTGGGGTTTCCCCAGCCTCCAAGCGAGGCCTGCGGACCCACGGCGCTTCCGGGGAACAGGTCCAGGGCTCCCTCCCGGGCATCGCCGTCCCAGACGGTAGTGCGCGCGGCGTAGTAGGCGCCGGCGCACGTTCCAAAATACACTCCGCCTTCCGCGACGAAATCGCGCAGGGCCTCGTGGTCCGGGACGTAGGCCCGGTATTCGGCGCTGAAGCCGCCGGGAAACCATACAGCGTCGAATCGGCTGAGTTCATCGAAATCCGCGTCGTCGAAGGTATGGTGTTCGATTTCGTAATGCTCGAGGAAATTCCCTATCGCCAGGACATTCTCCTCCCAGGAACCCCGTCCCGCGTATACGCCGACATTATACGAGGGTTCGGGAGGTATTATCCGAAGCAAGAGGGGGGCGGGCTGGTGCGGGAAGGAACCGTAGCGATGTTCGAGGAACCTAGCCGCGGTTCGCGTGGTAGCTTTCATTGCCCGTCCCCGCCCGTTTTTGTGCAGGAACTTTCTGAGGTTGCGGCCCGATCGGGGGACATCCCTGGGGGTGAGCGCCAGCAGGTCGGATTCCGTAGTGCGTACCTCTCCCCAGGTCCACCGTATCTCGGGCAAAGGTGCGCGGTCGCCGTCGTCCGGGAGTTCTTCGCGCGGCGGGAAGAGATAGTCCTCTTCCCCCCAGTCGCGGCCCCAGGTGGAAGCGAAAAAGACATCCGGCAGGGCAGTCCCGGCCAGGTTGGGCGTCCACCCCGCGGGCAGAGGGGGAAGCCGGGGGATGGAGATGTCATCGCCCGGGGGAGGCACGATGCCGACCGGTCTCACTGCCGAGAGGGCCAGTGGAGATCCGTTGACGGGCTCATCGCCGGCCCGAGCGCTGGCTGAAAAGGGAGCAGCCCCCCAGACGATGAACGCGAGCGCAAGGGCTACGGCGGCGATCCCGGTGTGAATTCTTCGCCCGTGATTCGATGGCAACGCCTGCCGCCTTTCCGTATACTCTCTTCACCAACTACGAGAGTATCACCCCCGGGCGCAAACCTCCACTTGTACGATGCGACCCCTAGCGCACTGAAGCCCTCTGCCGCGAGGGAGATGTCAAGGGTGAAAGGGCGTGGGCCAGTGCGATCCGTTGGCGGGCACGCCCACAATACTGCTACAATGTGTGCAAACGGAGAAGTGACCAGCATCGAATCCATTTCGGTCCCCAAAGACGAAGGGAGAGATGCCCGAATGAAGTTTCTTACCATGGCGACCCTGGCACTGTTGCTGGTAGCGCTAACGCCCAACGTCGCGCATGCCTACCTGGACCCGGGAACGGGCAGCCAGGTATTCCAGATACTGATAGCGATATTTGTCGGCGGTGCCTTTACCCTGAAGATGTACTGGCGCCGGATAACCGAATACTTCCGACCCGATACCGAAAACCCCGATGAATAAAGAGCCGGCGTCCTTTAGGGACCCGGCGGGCTTTCTGTTTTGGCGGGACGGAGTCCTTTACCGCCAGGTCAACCGGGAATACCTTCCGCATTATCGCCGGCTGATGTCTTCGGGCCTGTACCGCGATCTCACCGGGCGGGGGTGGCTAATACCCCACGAGGAGGTGGACGTCGCACCCGCCCGGGCGGATGATGCCGCGCAAATTTTGCGTCCCCGCCGCCTTCCCTTCATCTCCTACCCCTACGAATGGTGCTTCGCGCAGCTCAAAGACGCCGCGCTGCTCACCCTGGCCATCGCCGCGCGGGCGCTCGAGTCGGACATGATCCTAAAGGATGCCAGTTCTTTCAACGTGGCCTTCGACGGCCCTACCCCGGTATTCATCGACACCCTTTCCTTCGAAGAATACCGCGAGGGAGAACCCTGGGTCGCCTATCGGCAATTTTGCGAGCATTTCTTGGCACCCCTGGCCCTGATGGCGTCGACCCACGTGGAAATGGGAAGGCTGCTTTCCGGGGGTATCGACGGTATACCTCTGGCGGCGGCAAGTAGGGCCCTTCCCCGGCGCAGCTGGCTTTCGTCGGGGCTGCTGATGCACCTGCATTTGCACGCCCGTGGCGAGCGAAGCCTGGCGAAATCCGGTCCCGGCACCTCGCGCCGAGGCGTGGGACGGAGGGCCTTCGCGGGATTGCTCGACAGCCTCGAGGGTACCGTGCGGGGCCTCAAATGGCGCCCCGAGGGAATATGGAGCGACTATTACGACGGTGACTCCTACAGCGAGGAGGCCTTCTCGCACAAGGAGGAGACGATTCGTTCCTTCCTGGGGAAACTGGCCCCGGGGGACGTTTGGGACCTGGGAGGAAACGTGGGCACGTTCAGCCGCATCGCCGAGGAGGAGGGAGCCCGGGTGGTATCCTTCGATGCGGATCCCGCCTGCGTACAGATCAACTACCGAAAGAATCGCGAGCTGGGAAGCGAGGTCCTGCCGCTTTGGGTGGACTTGACCAATCCCACGCCGCCTTTGGGCTGGTGCAACCGGGAGCGGGAGAGCCTTTTGAATCGCGGTCCCGCCGACGTGGCCATGGGTTTGGCGCTCGTACACCATTTGGCCATAGGCAATAATGTGCCCCTACCCGAGGTGGCGCAGTTGTTCGCCCGGACGGGGCGAGACGCCGTGGTGGAGTTCGTCCCCAAAGACGACGATAAGGTCCGGGGCATGCTCGCCGGAAGGCGCGACATTTTCGGCGATTACACGCGGGAAAGCTTCGAGCGCTCCTTCAAACGGTACTTCGATATCGAGGAGACCGTTCCGCTTCGCGATTCGCACCGCATCTTATACCTCATGCGCGGAGGATGGGCCTCGTGAGGTGGGGGTTGGGGCCGATCCTGGTACCAGCGTATTTCGTCCTGTTTCTTTACGCGATCAACGCCGATCAGTTGGGCTCTTCGGTCCTGCCCGTTCCCCTGGCCGTTGCGCTCCTTTCCGGTCTCCTGGTCCACGCGCTGGCGCGGAGGCTGCTGGGACGAGCCCACGCGGCCGCCCCCTGGTCGGTTCTCTTTTGGCTGGCCTTCCTATCGTTCGGATGGCTGCAGGGGGCCCTGGAGGGGGTGGGGCTTTCCGCACCGGTTTCCGCGGCATCATGGTTCCTCTTATGGGGAGCGGTTTTGTGGTGTAGCGGTCACCTGCTGAAAAATACGCGTCGTGACCTGGACGCAGTGGCCCGGTTCATAGATGTATCTATGGTCACTCTTTTGGTCCTGGTGGTCGGCAGCATGTTCGTCGGGGGTGATCTCGCTCCTCCGGATCGAGGCAAATATGATCTTC
>CAYLPL010000105.1:0-6453 GCA_964385545.1 uncultured Clostridia bacterium
CCGCCGAGTGGGCCAACCCTTAGTGGGTCTCGCGTTCTGCCCGGAGAAATGGAGGATCTCAGTGAAAAAAGTTGTAGCGATAGTGGGAAGACCGAACGTCGGAAAGTCGACGCTCTTTAACCGCCTGGTGGGCGGTCGACGGGCCATAACTGACCCCACTCCTGGAGTTACCCGAGATAGAATCTATGGTGAGGTGGACTGGCTCAATCGTTCTTTCGTAGCGATCGACACGGGCGGATGGGAAGACTTGTCCGATCCGCAGGCCTCGGGTTCGCTGGTGGAGGAGATTCGCCGGCAGGTCAGGGTCGCGCTGGGTTCCGCCGACGCGGTCATTATGATGGTCGATGGTAGGGATGGGCTCACCGGCATGGATGAGCAGATAGCCGAGATGCTCCGCCCCTTCGGCCTTCCGGTAGTTCTGGCCGTGAACAAGGTCGATGCCTTCACGAAGTGGCCGGATCTTCACGATTTCTACTCGTTGGGCCTCGGTGAGCCGATTCCGATTTCCGCAGAGCACGGCCGCAACACCGGTGATCTGCTCGACGCGGTCGTCGCGACGCTACCCGAAGAAGACGAAACACCGGAGGATGAGGAGGATGCCCCGATAAGGGTGGCCATCGTCGGTCGACCCAACGTGGGTAAGTCCTCCATAACCAACTCCCTGTTGGGAGATCAACGGGTAATGGTTCATACGGATCCGGGTACGACTCGTGATGCGGTGGAGGTGGAATGGACCTGGGAAGACCATCGCTTCATCTTCGTAGATACCGCTGGCATTAGGCGCCGGGCACGGATCGACGATAGGGTCGAAAAGTATAGTGTATCGAGCGCATTGCGAGCGGTGCGCGATTCGGACGTCGTGGTCCTGGTCCTGGATGCCGAGGAAATGGTTACGGAACAGGATCAGCGGGTGGCGAGTTATACCCGCGAACAGGGTAGGGCCGCGATCGTTGTGGTTAACAAATGGGACACCGTGCCTCGGGAGACCGGCGTATGGGAGGCCTACCAGGCCATACTGCGGGATAGACTGTATTTCATCGATTACGCCTTGTCGCTTTCTACCTCGGCGACCGAGGGTCGAAGGATCATGAACATTCCTCCGCTGGTTCTCGAGGCCTACGAAAATTATCGGAGGCGTTTCCGCACCAGCGATTTGAACCGGGCGGTACGTGAAGTGGTTGAGCGACACAGGCCTCCGGGTCGTCGCGGTAGGAATCTCAAGATCTACTATGCCACCCAGGTGGCCGATGGCCCGCCGACCTTCCTGTTGTTCTGCAACGAACCCGACCTGGTCACCGAAGGCTATCGCAGATACCTGGACCGGTCTTTGAGATCCATCCTCGGGTTGCGGGGTACTCCCATCCGCTTACTTTTCCGACTGTCGGAATGAGGCGCGGGGAGGCCAGAGAGCACATCCCGGAGAAGTATTGTCTTGCCGAATTGGTTCGATACATGTGAGGGAATGATGCTTTTGTCCGTATTGGTTCTGGCGTTGGCCTACGTGCTCGGTTCCGCACCCGTAGGGTACCTGGTGGGGAAACTCCACGGCACCGACATACGGGAACACGGCAGTGGGAATATTGGTACCACCAATGTGCTGCGTCTCTTCGGCACGGGGTGGGCAATACTGGTCTTGTTGATCGACGCTGGCAAGGGATATCTGGCGTGTGCCCTCGGAAATCATCTGGGGGTGCCGGGTGAGATCGTCGCCCTGGCCGGGTTGGCAGCCATTGCAGGCCACAACTGGTCTGTCTTCTTGCGCTTTCGCGGCGGAAAGGGCGCCGCCACCACGGCGGGAGTGTTTCTCTATTTGACCCCCGGGGCCCTCGGTGTGGGCCTGGGCGTCTCCGCCTTCTTTTGGTTGTTTACCAGGTACATGTCCCTGGGGGTTCTCTTGGGAGTAGCCGCCGGCGCCGCCTGGGCGAATCTCGTGGCTCACTATCCCGCGCCTAATGCCCAGGCCACCATCTTGGCCCTGGTGTGGATAGTGCTGCGCCACCGAGGCAACATCGTTCGCCTTCTTCGGGGCGGAGAGCGCAAAATCGGTCAACGCGAACAATTCGGTGGAGGTGAGGATAGTGTCACCTAGATCCCGTATCGCCGTGGTCGGGTCGGGCAGCTGGGGTACAGCGCTGGCCTGTGTCATCTCACGGACTGGAGCGGAAGTGCGGATTTGGGGAAGGCGGCCGGAGCAGGTGCGCGCCATGGCAGAGGAACGTCGAAACCCCGACTATCTCAAGGATTACGAACTACCGGAGGGGATATTCCCCTCGGCGGACTTGGCGTGGGTCGTCGAGAATGCCCAGGTGATCGTGGTAGTCCCTGCCTCCCACGGGATGCGCGAGACTGCGGAATTGTTGAAGGAGTGCTATCCGCGCGGTGTACCCCTGGTTTCAGCTACGAAGGGTCTGGAACCTGCTACGGGAATGCGAATGACCGAAGTCTTAAGCGAGGTGCTCGAGCTCCAGGACAGTTCCAATCTGGCGGCATTGTCGGGGCCGAACTTCGCGGTCGAGGTCGTGGCGGGCTTGCCCGCCGGGACGGTGGTGGCTTCGCCCGACGAATCGGTGGCACGAGAGGTGCAGCAATTGGCCAGTGGGCGTGAGCTTCGAATATATACAAGTGATGACATGACCGGGGTGGAATTGGGTGGGGCCCTCAAGAATGTATACGCCATAGCCGTCGGGATAGTGCACAGCCTCGGCCTGGGTGTGAACGCGCAAGCCACACTGATCACGCGGGGACTGGCCGAGCTGACGCGGCTCGGGGTGTACCTGGGTGCCCATCCCCTGACTTTTGCCGGATTATCGGGGCTCGGGGACCTGGTGTTGACCTGCACCAGCGATTTGAGCCGCAATCGGAGGGCCGGCCTGGCCCTAGGGCGCGGTCGATCGCCTCAGACTATCCGCTCCAGCAAGACGACGGTGGAGGGGATGAGGGCGACCTGGGCGGCACGCGATCTGTCGGCCGCCTGTGGTGTCGAGATGCCGATAGTCGGGGAACTTTATGCGATACTATACGAGGACAAAGACCCAAGAGATGCCCTGGAGGATCTCATGAATCGCGACCTCCGGACCGAGCGGGACGAGCAATATGACGTCACCATTCAGGAATTCCTGCGGCGCTCGGGCGAGATGCTCGAGGAGAATTGATCTCCATCGGCGGGGATCAAGGATCGGTGGCCGGGAAGATGATGCCGCCTTCGTTTCGATCAATTATCCGCGTATGGGGACGCGTCTTTGGCCCAAAAACTGCTCACGCGGGAGTGATTCCATGGACTACCACAGTATTCTCTACACGCGGTCTCCTGCGCCGTCTGGTGACTCCCAAGCTGAGCTGCCCCGCGATACCGTTATCGATTTAAACCTGGGCCCGGTCCTCGAATCCATCGTTGATGGGCGGGATCGGGATTTTCTTCTGTCGATCTATCTCAATCCCCCGGCGACCAAAGGCGAAGTGCGTTACCGCCAGGAGGTATTCCGAGATCTCGAGCACGAGGGACTCATCGGTTGCGCGAAACGATTCCATCGACAGATCGAAAGGGTTCATCGTTATCTACACCTCGCAGCGCGATCGCCTTCACAGTTTTACTCCCGGGGTTGGTTCTTTTCCGCCGTGGCGGAATACTGCGATGCCGTGATGTGCATGTTTCGCTCACTTCGAAACGCCTCACTAAAGTCTCGCGCGCTGCGGGGGCTACGCGAGCAGTTTACCCGCTACGTCAAATCGGATTATTTCTGCTCGATGAGGGGTAAGGCCCGGGATTTGGCGAAGCCGCTGGACGGGGTCGAATACTGCCTCGATATCCGCGGACGAACGGTGGAAGTCCGTCATTTCCGGGGAGAACCGGACTACCAAAAACGGGTAGATTCTGCCTTCGGTGATATGAGTCTCGAGGCGTCGGGGGATTATGTTTCCACGCCCGCCCGCCAGTCTCCGACTAGCTGGCTGGATGAGAAGATCGCCGAGGCGGTGGCGCAATTCTACCCGGGAATCTTCAACGAGGTTGGGCGATTCTGCGACCGATACCGGGATTTCCTCGCTCCGATCGTGGTCGAATTCGATCGGGAACTGCAGTTTTACATCTCATATATCGACGAGATGTCCCGAATCGCCGATCGCGGTCTCGAGTTCAGCATCCCCGAAGTGGTCAACTGCGGGGACGAGTTCTGGGCTCAGGGCATGTTCGATCTCGCCCTGGCCAGGGTACGGACCGCGGAGGATGAAGACGTGGTGACCAACGATTTTCATCTCGGGCGAGGAGAACGCATCCTCATGATCACCGGTGCCAATCAGGGAGGCAAGACTACCTTCGCCCGTGCCTTCGGACAGTTACACTTCTTCGCGGCGCTCGGCTGCCCCGTTCCGGCCACGGGGGCCAGGATCAAGCTCTGTGACACCATATTTACTCACTTCGAACGGGAAGAAGACCTGGGTCGGCTCCGGGGCAAGATGGACGACGACCTGCTGAGAATTCACGACATCCTCGAGCGCATGACCTCCGATAGCTTGCTAATAATGAACGAGATCTTCACTTCTGCGACGCCGATGGACGAATTGCGACTCAGCCGCGCAATCCTCGATCAAATAATCGATAAGGATGCACTGGGCGTGTGGGTTACCTTCCTTACGGAGCTTTCGCAGATCGACGCCAGCGTTGTCAGCATGGTGGCCGGGGTTGATCCCCGGGATCCATCGATAAGGACGTTCAAGATCCGGCGACGCACGCCCGACGGCATGGCATATGCCAGATCACTCGCGAAAAAGTAAGGCCTGGCTAAGGAACAGATCGAGGATCGGATACGATGAGACTACCGCGATTGCTCTACCCCAAGGGCTCGGAGGACCCTCGCTTCGATCCTCCAAGGCATCTCGTAGGTGTCGAACGCGACCTGGAGCTCGGCGTAATCCTCGAGGCCATGGCGGACGGGGACGTCACGATACGCGATACATCCAGATCCCTTCTCCTGCGTTTTGAAGCGACGCGAGGCACGGTACTTCATCGACAGGAAGTGCTGCGAGATTGCCTGGCGAATCCGGACCTCATCAGAAGTCTCTACACGCTGGCCGCGCAGGGGAGGCAATTGTCGCGCAGGCATCCACTGGGACTTTTGAGGATGTCCTCGTCTTCTTCCATCCTCTCGGGGTCCGCGACGTTGATGGGGCGTTTGCTGATGATCATGGAGCGTATGAGGGAGACTTTGCGGGGCGTCTCGGCGATAGAATCCCAAGGTCTGCGTGATCTAATGAACGCCGTTGAAGAACGTTTCGATACAGATCGGATGCGGGAAATGAAGGAGTTGGCCTGGGCTCTGGCGAGCCAGAGCGGGGCACTGGTAAGCGTAAACCTGGGTTTCGGAAGCCGTGACAGCGAATACGTGTTGCGCGAAAGGACCCGGCGAAGGTGGGGCGTATTGGAGACATTGATTCGTCGCGCCCGCCGCTTCCTTTTCGGTGGCGACAACTCCTCGCATCTTTTCCGTATTGATGCGCGAGATCAGGGTAGCAATGAAGCCCTAATGCACTTTCAACGACGAGCGATGAGCCAGGTGGCGAACACCTTAGCCCGCGCTTGCGAGCATCTCATGACCTTTCTGGACGCGCTGCACGTGCAACTGGCCTTCTACGTGGGCTGCATCAACCTGGCGGAATCCCTGGACAGGGCAGGATATGCGTTGGCGTTCCCGACGATACATGGGTGCGAAGAAAGCGTCCTCGACGCGCGGGATCTGTATGATCCCGCGCTTGCCTTGACCGCGCGCGGGCGTGTCGTGGCAAATGATTTGCGCGCTGGCGGCAGTTGCTTGATCATCATCACCGGAGCCAACCGGGGTGGCAAGACCACATTCCTGCGAAGCGTGGGCCTGGCCCAGGTCATGATGCAAAGCGGTATGTTCGTTGCGGCATCTTCCTTTTCTTGCAACCTGACCCGGGGAGTCTTTACGCATTTTCGACGCGAAGAAGACGCAGCTATGCGCAGTGGAAAACTCGACGAGGAGCTGTCGAGAATGGACAGCATGCTTGATCATTTACGACCCGGCTCCGTGGTCCTGATGAACGAGTCCTTCGCCTCGACCAACGAATGGGAGGGCAGTGCCATCGCCGGAGAATTGTTGCAGGGATTGCGCGGAGCAAATGTCATGGTGTTTTTTGTTACGCATTTGCTTCACCTGGCACATGCACTGCACCGCGCGGGTGACGAAGACGTTCTCTTTCTCCGGGCGGTGCCGAATGATGACGGAAGTCGTTCCTACAAAATATCGGAGGGGCCTCCGCAATCCGGTGGGTTCGCCGGGGACATTTACGCGGAACTTTTCGGCCGTCGGTTGCCGGAGGTCGATGAATGACGGTCAAGGGATGAGACAATTGCCACAAGCCGCGATACTTTCGGGAATCCCCAAATCACTTCGAATCCTTGGTCCTCCGTCTTCGTCGAAACACCGGGACCCGGGG
>CAYLPL010000106.1:0-6395 GCA_964385545.1 uncultured Clostridia bacterium
TTAGCCGAACGTTCCAGAAGTCGGGAGTGCAGGTAGAAGATATCTCCCGGGTAAGCCTCCCTGCCCGGAGGGCGCCGCATGAGCAGCGACATCTCTCGGTACGCCCACGAGTGCTTAGTGAGGTCATCGTAGATGACCAGCACGTCACGATTCTCTTCATACATGAAATACTCGCCGATGGCGCAACCGGTGTAGGGGGCGATGTAAAGCTGCGGCGCCGGTTGGCTCGCCGTCGCGGAAACCACGACCGTGTTATCCATCGCGCCGTGCCTTTTGAGCGTATCCACCACGCCGGCCACGGTGCTGGCCTTTTGCCCGATAGCCACGTAAATGCAGATGACGTCGCTATCCCTTTGATTGATTATGGTATCGATCACCAGGGCGGTCTTGCCCGTCTGGCGATCACCGATGATCAGCTCTCGCTGCCCCCGACCGATGGGGATCAGGGCATCGATCGCCTTCCAACCGGTCTGCAGGGGAGTATCGACGCTCTGCCGATATATGACACCCGGAGCCTTGATCTCGACCGGACGGCTATGCGACGTCTCGATGGGACCCTCGCCGTCGATCGGCACCCCGAGGGAGTTTACCACCCGCCCGAGCATCTCTTCGCCCGCCGGCGCCTCGACGATGCGGCCGGTGGTACGAACCTCGTCCCCGGATTTGATGTCCGCGAAGGGACCGAGTATGACGACGCCGACGGCGTCGCTTTCCAGGTTGAAGGCTATACCGTAAACACCGGTACTAAACTGCAAAAGCTCTCCCGCCATGGCGTCCCCAAGCCCATGAACCACCGCGACGCCGTCGGCCACCTCGATGACCGTACCGACATTGTCGACGTCGATTTCCACCTGGTAACGCTCCAGTTGCTGGCGGAGAATGGAACTTACCTCGTCGATTCTCACGCTCACATCCGCTCACCTCTTCCGTAGCTGCGCCCGGCCCTATACACCGGGATATTATACATTGCGGGACAGGGCTTCTTCCATGCGATGGAGACGATGGCGCAGGCTGCCGTCGATTTTCATGTCACCGATTCGCACAACGACTCCCCCGAGTAGGGAGCGATCTCTGTGCTCGTCGATATCTACCTCTTCATAACCCAATACCGCCAACGATTCACCGATCTCTCGCCGCTCTTCATCCTGCAACGGCGCCGCAGAGTACACCTGGATCCGGGTTACTCCCCGGGCTTCAAGACGGATATCATCGTAGGCGTCCCGGATCGATTCCAGATGCGATTCCCGGCCCCGGGTTACCAGCAGGCTCAGGAAATCTCTAACCAGTGGATCGACTTCTAGCACGGGATCCAGTAGCTGCATCTTGAGTTCCACATCCAAAACCGGATGCAGCCATATGGAGCGAAACTCGGCGACATCTTTGACAAGGCCGACCAGGTAATCAAGACCCCGGAAAACCTCTTCCTCGACTCCGCGTTCCCGGGCCACCTCGAAGAGGACCCGGGCATACCTATCTGCCGCACGGCTCATACGATATCCCTCAGTTCCCGGGTAAACTCGCCCACCAGTCTGTTTTGATCCCGAGAAGTGACCACCTCATCGAGGGTCGCGGCGGTCGCCTCGACCAAGATACTGGCAGCATCCTCACGAAGTGAACGGATGACCTTCTCTCGGTCGCGACGAAGCGACTCTTCCATCCTCGCCTCTCGATGTTCCTTCTCGGCACGGGCCTCCCGCTCCAGTTCCTCTTTCCTGCGCCGGGCATTGTCTTTCGCCCTTTCGAGCATGATGGATATCTCCGAATCGATGCTCTCCCAGCGCTCTCGCCACAACTCCAGCTGTTCCCGGGCATTCACCCTGTCCTCTTCTGCCCTCTTTAGGGATCGATCCACTTCGTCCCGGTAATTGGAAACGAAATCCAACAGGGGCTTCTTGCCGTAACGGACGCCCAGATAGATCAAGATGGGCAGGTTAAGTAGCGGCCACAAAGAAGGCCAGAAGTCCTCCAAGTCATCTACCTCCCCGGCCGGGGTTTTGTGCCGGGCCCCTAAAGGGATCCGGGCGGTCTTCGGTAAAACCCCAGTACCATTCCAAATAATCGGCTATGCGACGGGCGGCCTTCCCATCACCGTAGGGATTGGGCGCCCCGGACATACGAGCATATTCGGCGGGATCGCGCAACAGACGACGGGCGGCATCGAGCAATCGCGAACCGTCACCGCCCACCTGGAGTACCGTCCCGGCATCCACGGCTTCCGGCCGCTCAGTCTTATCCCGCGTAAGAAGAACCGGTACCCCAAGAGCGGGAGCCTCCTCTTGCAATCCTCCCGAATCCGTGATGACGAAGTGGGAGCGCGCCATGAGATTGGCCCAATCACCGTAATGCAACGGCTCGACCAAAGAAATCCCGGGTACTCCCCCCAGTATTTTGGACAACGGCTCCCTAACCTGCGGATTGGGATGAACGGACACCACCAGGTACAGATCCTCCTCGGTCACCAAGCGGGCCAACGCCCGCGCCACGCTGCGAATTGGATCCCCGAAACTCTCCCGGCGATGCACGTCGCAAACCACGAGCGGGCAATCCTCCCAGGGTTTGGAACGCAATTGTTCGTTGCAGAAAGTGTAACCGGAATCGGTGACCTCGAGGAGGGCATCGATGGCGGTGTTCCCGGTCACAAAGATAGTATCCCCCGATATGCCTTCCCTTTCAAGGTGTCTGCGGTTCAAATCCGTGGGAGCAAAGTGCAACGAGGAGATGCGGTCCGCGAGAACCCGATTCATTTCTTCGGGGAAGGGTTGCAGTAGGTCGAAGGTGCGAAGACCGGCTTCTACGTGTCCCACCGGTATGCGCCCGTAAAAGGCGGCCAGTGCGGCCGCCAAGGTAGTGGTGGTATCACCGTGGACCAGAACCAAGTCCGGTTCCACCCGGGCGAAGACCGACTCGAGGCCGGTCAGACAGCGGGTGGTGATATCCGTAAGCGACTGGGCATGGCTCATTATGTCCAAATCCACTTGGGCGCGGAGATCGAAAAGATCCATAACCTGTCTCAGCATTTCCCGGTGCTGCCCGGTGACCACGGTGACGATCTCCCAGTGATCCCTATCCCGCAACTGCTTTACTACCGGCGCCATCTTTATGGCCTCCGGCCTGGTGCCGAAGGTGCAGACAATCCTCTTGGACTTCAACGAATTCTTTCTCCTCGTTCGATATCTATTATCCCGAAACGGCGCGCTCCCAGGTAAAACGACACGAACACGAAAGCGATGACGCCCAATCCCGGACCGGCGCGCAAACTCGAAAGGGCGAGGGCACTGACACCCATCCACCCGCTAACGCCATACATCAGGAACACGGCCTCACGCTGACTCATCCCCATCTGGATCAGACGATGGTGCAGATGCCCTTTGTCCGCGCGGTAAAAGGCCCGGCCGTTCCGATACCTGCGAACAACCGTAAACATGGCGTCCATAACCGGCAGGCCCAGCGCCAGGACCGGGACTCCCAGGGCGACGGCGGCGGTACTCTTGAGGGTGCCGGCCACCGCTACGGCAGCGAGGGTATATCCCAAGAACATGGCTCCGGCATCACCCATGAAGATTCGCGCCGGATTGAAATTGTGGGGCAAAAAGCCTAAAGCGGAACCGGCCAAAAGCCCCGTCATAATGATCGCGACCTGCGGTTGACCCGTTTGAACCCCAACCACCATCAGCGTTACTGATGCTATCGCGGCAACCCCGGCGGCCAAACCATCGAGGCCGTCTATGAAGTTGAGGGCGTTGGTGAAGGCTACCACCCACAGGACCGTAAAGGGCACGGACAAACCGTTGAAGTAAAAGAATCCCCCGGTGGGGTTGGAGAGGCGATCTATTCGAATCCCGTAGTGAACCAAAACCAGCGCCGCGCCAACTTGCCCCAGGAACTTTAGCCACGCCGGCATACGATACAGATCGTCGAGGACACCTAGCATGACTATGATGGCTCCCCCGGCGATGATGCCCCGGACCGTGGGATCGGCGGGGTTCAAAAAGAACATGGCCGCGACGAGAAATCCCAGGTACATCGCGACACCACCGAGAAAGGGCGTGGGAACGTGATGGACACTTCGATCTATCGGCCTGTCGAGACAACCGAGGCGCAACGCCACCCGACGGATTACGGGGGTGAAGAGATAGGAGAGGATCCAGGCCACGATCAGTGGATTTAGCAATCCTATCTTACTCGCCCCCTCTCGTACGTTCCCTACACACGATCATGGTTATTCTATCATCGGAGGACCGATATTTCCCAGACCCTCCTCAACTATTAAACAAATCGTGATACTGTGTCCTGGCCACTAACGTTACGAAGGATACGCAGCCCGGACGCCACCTATCAAAGGTGGCCTGGTAGTTGCCATGGTAAGGTGAGCCCGACCGATCTGCCGGCGTTCCGATCTCACGGGGACCACCACCGGGCGAAGATGCATGCCGATGAAGGTATCGCCCACATCCATGCCCAGTTTTGCTGAAATGCTCTCCACCACCACCGGATTCCGAAACACCTCAAAGGCGTAAGCGGCCGCGGCCCCGCCCGCCTCGGGCCGCGGTATTACGGTTACGCGATCCAAACCGCAAGTTGCAGCCACGCGCCGCTCTACCACGAGGCAACGGTTCAAATGCTCGCAACACTGCACGGCCAGCCTGATGCCGGATTTGCCGAGAATCTCGAGCAGCGGGTCCAAGACGGCCGCAGCCACCCGCGAATCACCGGCTGATCCGATATCTTCACCGAGGATCTCGCTGGTACTCAAACCCAACACGAAGATATCCCCACGGGTTGCATCCGTCGCGGCCAAAAGCTGCCCGACCACCCCGCGCGTTTGTTCCGCGATTTTTTGCTCATCGCCAACGCTCACGGTCGACCCGCCGAACGATCCAGACGGGATATCTTGTCGACCCGTCGGGCGTGCCTGCCGCCCTCGAAAGGGGTGGTGCAAAAGGCCTGCACCAGCCGTTTCGCCAGTCCAGGCCCGATTACCCGCGCTCCCAGGGTCAAAACGTTGGCATCATTATGGGCGCGCGCCATCGTGGCGGAATACTCTTCAGAGCAGTTTGCCGCACGAATCCCGGGTATCTTGTCCGCGGTCATGGCCATCCCGATTCCGGTCCCACAGATCAAAATGGAAGCATCCGCGTGCCCTTCGGCGACGGCCCTGGCCCCGGCTACCGCGAAGTCGGGGTAATCAACCGACTCCTCGGAGTCGGTTCCCAAATCCTCCACCTCGATGCCCAGTTCCCAAAGGGTATCCTTTATCGTCGATTTGAGCATCACTCCTCCGTGATCACAGGCAACGCTGACCGTGTCGACTACCGTTGGTTTCCGATCTGATCCGTTCAAGATTGACTTCCCTCCGTCCCGCAGCCGAGCGATGGCTACCGTGATCGCCGCACGTTTTCCCTCGAAAGTATCCAGAATCTCTTGGTACTCCTCCGGTGGACCTAGGAAGGGGTCGGGTACATCGCCAATCCCCACCAAATCGTCCATGGTGACGATCGGGGGCGGATCGTCCAAACCGAGCCTTCGCAGATGATCTCCCACGTCCCGGGCGTGTCGGCGGGTCATACCCACAACCAGGGCCACGTCTTCCCACGGTACGTCCACCAGCCCTCGCGAGCGATGACCGTGCAGATCGTATCCGGATTCTTCCGCGGCCGTCAAAGCGCCTCCGCTCGCGGGAAGTCCCCACGTGGCGGCAGTTCCGGCCGACAAGGTGAGCAGGCCGAGATTCTCCAATGTGGATCGAAGAACCGAGGCTGCCAGGGGGCTCCTGCAGGTATTGCCGCTGCACACGAACACCACGGTTCTGCGACGACCGAGATCACGGCGCTCGAAACTCAGGAGGGTAGATATCTCCGAGGCCCCGATTGCCCCCTCCCGAACGATCTCGAAACCATCTCGAATATCCACCACCGTGGATTCGCGGCCGCCGGGCACGGGACCGCCGTCTATGACGGCCGCTATTCGACCATCCAGATCGCAGAGGACCTCTTCTACCGTCTTCGGGCTTCGACGACCGCTTATGTTGGCGCTGGGGGAGGTTATCGGTCCCACCTCCTCAACCAGGGCGCGGGATACCGGGTGTGCGGGACAGCGCAGACCGACGGAACCCCTCCCTGCGGTAACGCCCTCCGGGACCCTCCCGCTGGCCGTAAGGACTATGGACAGCGGACCGGGCCAAAAAACTCCGGCCAGCAAATTGGCGCTCTTCGGCACTTCCTCTACGAGATCGCAGGCAGACTCGAGATCGCGTACCGCCACCAATAGCGGACGAGATCGGGGTCTTCCCTTGGCCTCAAATACCTTCTCGACGGCTTCGGGACTTAACGCATCCGCGGCGAGGCCGTATACGGTTTCCGTAGGATAGGCCACCAATTCTCCGGCTGCGATGAGTG
>CAYLPL010000107.1:0-6377 GCA_964385545.1 uncultured Clostridia bacterium
GGATGGGATACCCCGTCCGGGGTACGCCGCGGTCTTGCATCTCGAAGCCGACCAGGCGTTTCTCGAGGCCTTCTTCTTTGGCTCGAATCAGGGCGTCGCGACCGATGAAATCGCCGGCATCCAGTTTGACGGGGAAACTCAACTTGGCCTCCAAAGGGTTGATATCCGGACCCAGTTCCTGACCGTAAAGGGGCAGGGTGGCCTCGAAACGCAGGGTATCCCTGGCACCCAATCCGGCGGGTTTGAGACCGTACTCTTCTCCCGCTTCCATAAGAGCATTCCAAACGTCGGGACCCGCCTCGGCTTCGGTGTATATTTCGAAGCCGTCCTCGCCGGTGTAACCGGTGCGGGACACCAGGGCATTGTGCCCGGCGACCTCGATATCCTTTTTGAAACGGAAGAATTTGATTTCGTCCGGATCGAAGGAAACCACCTTGGCCAGGATATCGTTGCACTCCGGCCCCTGCAGGGCCAGCTGCGCAAACCGTGGCGACTCGTTGTTGACTTCCACGTCGAAATCCTCGGAGTTCTGCGAGATCCACTCGTAGTCCTTGTCGGTGTTGGCAGCATTTACCACCAGGAACATCTCGTCCTCTGAGATCCTGTAGGTGAGAAGGTCGTCGACGGTTCCACCGTCGGGATAACACATGGGACTGTACATGATCTGGTTGTCTTTGATCTTCGTGAGATCGTTGGTAAGCAGATAATCGACGAACTTCAGTGCCTCGGGACCCGTTACCCGTATCTCACCCATGTGGGACACATCGAACAAGCCGGCGGCACTGCGCACCGCGTTATGTTCCTCGATTATGCCCTCGTATTGTACCGGTAGGGCCCAGCCTCCGAAATCGATGAGCCTTCCGCCGTATTCCCTGTGGGTTTCGAATAGCGGTGTCTTCTTGAGATTCTCCAGATCTGCCATGAAATCACCTCCACTTTATCTTATCACGCCGAAGGCCACCGCGGCGAAATTGCCCGAAAAAAAGGGGAACCGAGGCGTGCGCACGGCAGCCCTCTGTCCCCTTTACCTGAGAGATTCCCCGAACTGGAAACGGGTTGCTCCTTCGGTGCTCGACTGGCGAGTCTCTCCAGAGATCCGTCCGGCCGCGGTCCTAAGCCTGAGAGTTTACCCCTTCGGCGCACATCGCTAGCGATGTGACTCTCCCGCGACCGTCATACGGTTCTAGTTTCTTCTTTTTCATCCGGGGCGTGTGATCACACGCCACCGGTTTTTGCTATTCGCCGGCGAATGCGAGAATCCTTCCCGTCTCGTCCACTGTCTGCATCAAGGTACTTCGATCATTCCCGGGGACGTACGGAGGCATCAGCCTCGGTACAGAGGGTAAAGGACCCGAATGCCGCCCCGAGCACGGGAGAGGGTCGCTCGATGCTGAGTCGAACCACGACGGTGGGGTACTTTAGATCGACTCCCGTCACCGGGTGAGGTGCCGGATCGTCGACGGAACCGTTAACGACCCAGACTCGGGTCTCCGCCGCCTTTCGAGCCATTAGGTGCTCGAGGTTTTGCCGTGAGTATTCTCGCGCCACCATATCCGCGAGCTGTGGAACCAACAGGATCTCGCCCTCCGCCAGTGCATCCCAGTCCACCGATTGGACCGCGGCCAAGGCAGCCAGGTCGGCGGCCGCCTGGAGGCGACTCCTATCCACGAGCATTCGCCCCAGGTTTACCGCGAGCGAGGTTACGGCGAGCAACACCGGTAGCCAAATCACGACAAGCAACGCAGCGGCACCCCGTCGGCTCCTAGCGATCTTCCAGCCGTTCACTTCGGGTCACCACCTCTGCCGCCAGGGGAATCTCCGCATCGATGATGGAGTAAAGAAATGGTGATCGAACCCGATAGAGGTACTCCACCCTCACCCGCACCTGTCGTCCGTAGGCGACTTGATGCGGTTGCACCCCCATTACGTACCCGGCCAGCTCCAGACCACCCAAACGAAGCAGGTCCTCGACCCGCCCCTCTACCTCCCGCGACCAACCCCCATCGATGGAGGCCTGACGGGCGCCGTCCCGGGCTGCACCGGTAACCACCAGTTGCGCATCCAGGATCAGGCCCAACTCGAGACACATCAACAAAAGTAGCAAAAGCACCGTACTAACCAACGCGAACTCCGCGGCGACGGCACCTCGCTGTCCGTCCATCTTCAAATCATCACCTCCGGGCGGGTACCCCCGGAAGCCGCTTCCTCCCGGGGGTACCGCGGCGAATCATTGCGAGCTTTGCAGATCGCTGACGATGTCGCTGATCTGGCTATCCAGGGCCTCGCGCAAACTACTCAAACTACCGATTAGGGCTATGGCCACCAGCGCCAATATTAGGGCATATTCCGCCGTGGCCGCGCCCCGACGCCTGCGATCGATATCGGCCATCAGTGCGTACAGATTTCGGCGAAGCGTGCGCAACATGTTCCTACCTCCCCTCGAGCCCGATAGGGTTTCACATGGAGATGAATGCCAGGACATTGGGCAATACGATCAACACGAACGCCGGGGGAAACAGCAGAAAGACCGTCACCAGCGTGATCCGCAGACCGAGGGTGCGAAGATGTGCCCCGATCTCGGTACGTCGCCTCCTCATCAAGTGCCCGCGCAAGTCCGAAAGCGCCGAGGCCAAAGGTAGTCCATCTCTAACGGAATCGCGCAGTAGCCACACCACTTCCCCCGCCACCTCACCCCCCTCCCCCAACTCCTGCACCAACCCATCCAGCAGTGAATCCCCGGCAGCATAGCGAGAAAGGCATCGCCGCAGCACCGTCTCCAGCTTCCCCTTTACCATGGGAGTGGTCCGAGAAATGGCGTCGTGCAGGTTCAAACCGCAACAGACGGCAACGTAGAGCATATCCATCCAATCGAGGACCGCTCGGTCGAAGTCCCTGCGCTCCCGTCGCTCCCTTCGCAGCATTCCCCAAAGCCATCTGCCGAACCCATCCCGGGAGGAAGGGGCGCGTTTTAAAAGCCGCTCCGCCGACGTTTCGTTCCACAAACAGCCCAGGGCAAATACCGCAATTCCCAGCGATATCGCGAAAACGATGGCATCGCCACTCATCGGCAAAGCTCCTCGGCCCTGGCCAGGATGAACCTAATCGCGAACAACCCACAAAACCAAGATGCGACGGCGAAGAACAGGGCTGCCCGTCCCACCGGCTCCGCTAATAGGGGCCGCATCATATCGGGGCGAGCCCAAAGGCCGTACACCGCGGCCCCCAGGGGAATTGCGGCCACTATAATGGCCGAGTAACGGGCTTCCGCCGTTTCTTCTCGCACTCGAGAACGCAGTTCCCGCCGTTCGCGGACGATGCCCTCCAGGGCGGACAGTCCGTGGGCCAGGTCCCCGCCGGTCTCCCGGGCCAAACTCATCGCGGTTATGAAGCGCCCATATACCGGATCGGGAACGCGACGGTGGGATTCGCGCAGGGCGGTGCCGAGCGGCGTCCCCACGGAGTAATCGCCAAGAACGCGGGAGAACTCCTCGCGGAAGACCCCTCCCTGCCCCTGGTCTTTGGCCAGGCGAATAAGCTCCAGGGGGTTCCGTCCCGATCTCGCGCGGCGGGCAAGCATGGAGAGGTTGTCCTCGAACTGACGCGCCATCTGTGACGTCCTGCGCCGACGAAGATGGTCGAACCACCGCCTGCGCCATGAATCTTCCAACAATCCCGGAATCCTTCGGGACATCGACCCCCGCGAGCGCAGTAGTGCGATCGAAGAGGCTACGGCCAACCCGAACCCCGCTCCAAGTACTGCGATTGATATGGTCACGGTCATCCCCTCCCCGGTGCGAGACCCTTCACGCTTTCGATCTCGGCGATTCTGCGTTTGCCTTCCGAATCACGCACAAGATGTATCACCCGGTCGAAGACGTCGTGGAGCTGTTCAACCACGGCTTCGTAGGGAATGCCGGAATCGGCCATCTGGATTAGATGGATCATTCGAGTGAGGGCGTGCCTCGGCCCCGAAGCGTGAATGGTAGCCATGGCACCAGAATGTCCCGTGGTCAAAGCCACCAGCAATTCGAAAGCCTCTTTGCCCCTAACCTCGCCGATGATTATGCGGTCGGGCCGCATGCGCAGGGAATTCCTGACTAGATCGCGCATGGTAACCTCCCCGCCGCCGTCGGGATTGGCCGGACGCGTTTCCAATCGCAACCAGTGGGGATGCTGCAGCTGCAGTTCAGTGGAATCCTCTATGGTCACGATTCGCTCCCATCGGGGTATTCCCCGGGACAGAGCATTCATCAGGGTGGTCTTTCCCGTTCCAGCGGCCCCGGATATCAGCAGGTTCTCCCTCCGTCGCACGGAACACATCAGGGAACGCCCGGTATCGGCATCCAGCATTCCTTTATCCACCAGTTCCTCCAGGTCGAACATGGCCCCGTTGAATTTCCTCACGGTGAGATAGGGCCCGTCCACCGCGGGGGGCGGTAGCACGGCGTGCACCCGGGATCCGTCGGGGAGGCGACCGTCAGCCCAGGGGTGCGCGAAATCTATCCTCCGCCCCAAATCACCGAATATTCTCTCCAGCAGGTCGGTAAGGCGGGCCTCGTCCTGGAAGGTGAGATCGGTCAATTGCAGCTCTCCCGAGCGTTCCACCCATATCTTCTCGGGACCGTTCACCATGATCTCGCTGACCTCGTCGTCGGCCAGAAGGTCCGTGATAGGACCGAAACCCAGAAGCGTCTGGGCTATTCTTCTGGTCTGTTCCCGTTCGATTTCCTCGACCCCGATGCGACCGGATTCAGCCATGAGTGTTCCCACCAGCCGGTAGAATTGTCTTCTTGCGCGCTCTTCACTTCGCGCTCTCTCCAGCAGGTGGCGATGGGAACGGAGGACGCGCTCCTGAATTTCCCTCACGGCGTCGGATTTCGCCTCCACGGGGGTATATTGCAGATCGCGCTGCCTACGGGTCTTTGTTCTCTGTTCATCCATCCAGGATTCGCGCTCCCTTCGAAATGACTCGATTCTTCAGGCGTCGCCACCATGACCTGCGTCCGGACTCGAGCTTTGCCACCCCGAACAACTCGCGGATTATCGCATCCATGGCCTCTCCCATCGGTGACTCCGGCTCGTGAAAGGACAGCGGATTCCCTTTGGCCACCGAAAGCGGTACCGAGACTCCGAGATCCGGGATGATGCCGATGCAGGCTACGCCGAAGAGGGAGCGGATATCTCCCTCCCCGACCGGAGCACCCCTGGAGTATCGATTGAGGACACACCGAATGGTACCCTGTGCCTCGAGGTGATCCAATGCCACCTTCAATCGGTCGAAGGACACCGGATTCGAGGAAAGGGGGCAAAGGAGCATATGGGCTTCGCGGGCCACCGTGTGGGACGGTGCCCACCCTCCTCCCGACGGAGTGTCGACGACCAACACATCGTAAAGACGTTGCATACAGCGCAACGTCGGGAACAATCTCTCCCATACCGCAAGTTCTATCAGCTCGGGACGGCCCGGCGAGGGGAGGATCTCCACGCCGCAACGGTGCTTAGTGACGAACTGCTCCACCAACTCCACCGTGACATCCTCGCCGTACGCGGCGGCATCCATCAGCGTGGGGCAATCCTTCAATCCCAGGTATTGCGTCAGATCTCCCCCGGCGACATCGAGATCCAACAGGCCGGTCTTCAATCCGAGCCGCTGCAGGATCCGATAGGCTAGGGCCGCCGCCAGTGTGCTCTTGCCAACCCCACCTTTGGGATTGTACAAAACGATGGTGTGAGGTCGAGCAGGGATGCCCGCAAGATCTTCGGTGGAAGCCGGAGCAGGGCGCCGGTTATCAGGGGCTTTTCCGTCGAGCCAGACCGCCAGATCCGTTCGCAGCACACCCTCCGGAAGATCTTTTACCTTCGCGACATCTTCGCAAAAGCTGACCACCACGTCAAAATCCCTCAACCAACCGGAAATCACCGCAGGTGGCGGGAGTTCGGAGAGGCTCGAGGGGTCGATGAGCAAGATCTCGGAATCTCGGACCGGACGTAAGCTTTCGGGGGGAGAGGCCAGCACCCGGGCCACCTCCACTGCTTCGGCGCGATGTATCCTTTGCGCCAGGTTGAAGTCGCGAGTTATCAGGGTGGCCGGGGGCCTTTCACCCTCCTTTAGGCGTCTTAGGGTTCCGCGGGCGGACTCCACAGATGCTCCTCCCTTCCCACGTAGTCGTAGAGATTCCCAGCACCAACTCCGAAACCATCACTTCCACCATCGTCGACGTAGGGACCGGAGATGAGATACACCGAACCCGTCGCCATGGCGAAGCAGAGGGCTTCGGCCTCGCGCGGGGCGCCGGCCACGACCGCCGTATCCGGGGCGTTCGCCTGCCCCGGCTCCCACCCAGACCCCCAAGCACCCCGTATCGCCTCCACCCCCC
>CAYLPL010000108.1:0-6376 GCA_964385545.1 uncultured Clostridia bacterium
CTCGGGAATCTCGGACATACTCTTCCCTCCTCCACTCAATCCTTACCCAATCCTTTCGGGAATCGGGTCCGCGAACCCCGCTTGGCCGGACGGGCCCGGATCCGAAATGCCGACTTAGCCTTCGGTATCTGCCTCCGCCATCCGGACGAATTCCTCTTCATCTATGACCGATACGTCAAAGCGACGCGCTTGTTCCAGCTTGCTGCCGGCACCGGGGCCCGCCACCAGGTAGTCCGTCTCGCCCGAGACGGAGGAGGTAACCCGGGCACCCAGGGACTCGGCAAACCGTTGAGCCTCATCCCTGCTCCAGCGTTCCAGGCGACCGCTGAAGACGATCTTCAGCCCGGACAGCGGCGAGGACTCCCCATTCCCCGATTCCTCCCCCCGGGGATCGATACCGATGCGACGGAATTCCTCAATGGCCTCGCGATTCCTTTCGTCTTCGAAAAAGGTCGCCACGCTGGCGGCCACCTCGGGACCCACTCCGTCTATTGCGAGGAGATCTTCCTCGTCGGCCTCCGCCAGTTCCCCCACCGATGGGAAATGGTCCGCCAATACCCGGGCGAGGTGTTCCCCGACGAGGGGGATGCCGAGGGCGACCAGGAAGCGCCACAGGGTGGCGTCCTTGCTCTCCTCCAGGGCCTTCATGATATTACCCGCGGATTTTTGACCCATCCTGTCCAGTTTCATCCAGTCGTCGCGTTCCAGGTGATAGAGGTCGGTGGCCGATTCGACCATGCCCTCTTCAACCAGGGCCTCGACGGTCTTCTCTCCCAGCCCATCGATGTCCATGGCTCCCTTGGAGGCGAAATGCTTGATCCTCTCCTTGAGCTGGGCGGGGCAGTCGATGGAAGGACACCTGTCATTCTTACCATCCTCGGAGAATATGATCCGCGACCCGCACACCGGGCAGGTTTCGGGCATCTCAAACGGAACCTCGTCGCCTTCCCTCCTATCGGGGAAGGATCTGACGACGTAGGGTATCACGTCGCCGGCGCGCTCCACCAACACGTGGTCCCCGATCCTTATGTCCTTTCGTTGCACCTCTCCCCGGTTGTGCAGGGAAGCCCGGCTCACGGTCGCACCCCCGATCTCCACCGGCTCCAGGATGGCCAGCGGGGTCAGGCGCCCGGTGCGGCCGACCTGGACGATGATGTCGCGTACCCGGGTAACCTCGCCCCTGGCGGGGAACTTGAAGGCCACCGCCCACCGCGGATCGCGGCTGCGGGTACCGAGGATGGGCCAGTAGTCCAGCCTGTCCACCTTCACCACCATGCCGTCGATCTCGAGGTCCATCTCGTCGCGACCCTCGAGCAGCTCAGAGTAGTACTCGGTGAGCTCCGACAGCGACGAACACAGCCTCTTCGGTTCCTTCTCCGAGCGCAACTGCCAGGCGGGTAGGAACCTGTCCAGCACGTCCCACTGACGGCGCGGTTCGATACCGGCCGCCTCCACCAGCTGGTATACCACCATGCTCAGGGGGCGGGTCGCCGTCACCCGGGGGTCGAGTTGGCGCAGGGATCCCGCCGCGGCGTTGCGGGGGTTAGCGAACGTGGGCTCCCCCGCCTCCTCGCGCCGTCGGTTCAACTCGGCGAAGGACGAAAGTGTCATGTAAACCTCTCCCCGCACCACCAACCGGGAGGGTACGGGTAACTCGAAATCCGCTATCTTCAGGGGCGCGGAGGGAATGGTGCGCACGTTGGCCGTGACGTCCTCGCCGGTGTAACCGTCTCCACGCGTCGATGCCTGGACCAGCCGTCCTCCCTCGTACACCAGCTCAACGGCGAGGCCGTCGTACTTGGGTTCGGCCACGTAATCCACCGCTTCGAGGGACAATTCCCGCCGGCAGCGGGCGTCGAAGGATGCCAGCTCCTCCTCGCTGTACACGGCACGCAGGCTCAACATGGGTGGATCGTGCTCCACGGTGGCGAAATCTCCCCGGGGTTCCATACCCACCCGCTGAGTGGGAGATTCCGGTACGACCAGTTCGGGATACTCCTCTTCCAGCTCCTGCAACCTGGCGAAGAGTCGATCGTACTCCTCGTCGCTAATCTCGGGTGAGTCCAGCACGTAATAGAGGTAGTCGTGCCGGGTTATCTCGCGCCGAAGCCGCTCGACCTCCTGCACAACCTCCGGCGACGGATCACTCATCCTTTTCACCCTCTCGTCTTCGGCGGTGGAGCAATAATACGTTGAACTCGGCACCCAGGAGGAAAATGAGGGCACTGATGTATATCCAGAGCATGAGGACAACCATGGTGGTGAGGGATCCGTGCAATATTTGCTGCGGTGGGGTATTCCCCATGTACGAGACGAAAACGTTCTTGGATACCTCGAAGGCGAGCGCTCCCAGGGCCGCGCCTGGAGCCACTTCTAGGAATCGGTTGCGACAGGCGGGAAACACCATGAATATCCCGGCAAAAATGACGAATATCATGGCCAGCGAGATGAGCAGGGGGATCCAGCTCCAAAGGAAGGTATCACTTATGGGTACAACTCCGAACTCCTCCGCTATGCTGGCCTCGTAGGTCCTGACTATGCGTAGCCCCGCGACTATCGCCAGGGACAAAAGACCCAAAAAACCAAAGAACAGGACCGAGCCCACGCCCACGATCCGCGTCCTCAGTACGTGTCCCTTTTCCTCGCAATTCCATATGACGTTAAGAGAACGGGTCATGACCGCAAACACCGCGGAGCTGACCCAAAGAAGAGTTGCTACACCCACCAGACCCACCCGCCCCCGGCTCTCGATTAGGTTCTGGAGGTTTTCCACCAAAAATTCGGCGGAGCCGGGGACGTAGAGGTGGATAAGGCTTTCAAGATGATCCAAAAAGGGGGAGGTCGGTAATATGTAACCTATGACGGAGACGGTAACCAAAAGCAACGGGAACAACGAAAAGACGGCATAATAGGATATGGCGGCCGCCCTGAAAAAACACTCATCTTCCGCAAACCGACTGTAGAGCTCATAGAGGAAGCCAGCGACGCCCTCGCCGGCCAGCGTCCTCTCCTTGAAATCACGGACTCCCGAATCGGACACCATGAGAGCGCGCGTTCACTCCGCCGGTTCTGGTTCGTCGTTTTCCAAAACCGGCATGGCCATCCCATCGGTGGAGGCCAACTCCGCCTCGTGGCGAGTGCGCAACCACCCGCGCAATCCGTGGATACCCTGCCGCAGTAGGCTCGCACCCACCTTTGCGGTCTTTCGGGTGGGCAACCAACGACGAGACACGCGCCGAAGCAGCAACGCACTCACCACTTCTTCCGTTATCTCCCGGCCGGAACGGGTGAAGCCACGAACCTCCGAGACCGTCCCCCGAACCTCTCGAATCAGGGGAAGTGCCTCGTCTAACACCTCGCGGAGCTCACCTTTCAGTTCCCGTTCCACCCGGGAAAGCTCCCGGGCCATCTTGATGCCACCGACTACCACGACTACCCAAGCCAGGGCACTGATGCCGGTGGCTATCGCGATGGCGTACAGGAGTGCGTGCTCGGTCATGATCTCGGATCAAGCTGTCCCTCGAGCTCCTCCAGTTTCTTCTCGGCCTCGGCCAAAGAGGACTCCAGGCTCTCGTAGGGGACTTTGCTTTGCGCACGCTTCATGGCTTCTTCGGCGCCATCTTTTAGTTTAATGGTAAACTCTCCGGCACTTTCTCGAACGTCGTCGGCGACAACCCTAGCCTGCTCCTTGAGCTTTTGTCGGGTTTTCTCGCCGCTCTCGGGAGCCAACAAGATACCGGCAGCCAGCCCCAGCAAACTTCCCGCGAGAACGCCGAAAACAAAATTCGTGTTGTCGGACATACCTATCTCCCCTTCCTCCGTCTTTGCCTACATTATACCAGTTCGGAGACGCGTACAAACCCGCGCCCCTATTGGGCAACTTATCGCCCGGATATTATGGCTTCGACTCGAGGCCACCGTAATCCTTTCGAATCCCCTCACCCAACGTAATCGTCCGTTGCGCTCTCTCGCCCGTCTTCATCCCCGAGCGCACCCAGCCCCCATCTCGCCAAGTCCCTGGTGGGAAATCTGTGGTAATACTCGGTGCTTTCGTATTTCTCCTCCAGATTGGCCAATCGGTCACCGACGCTGGATCGATCCAGACTTATCCCGACACCGGCTACCAGGACGTTAACCATGCTAAAAAACGCGACCAGAGAACAGGTAATACTGAGGGAATCACCCCGAACCGATATCACCCGATCAGTATAGCTACAGGCGGGGCAAGCGAGGCTATCGGTAAGGAGGTAGACCCTCAGGTCAGACTCGGCCGCTACACGTACCAAGGTGGTGGTATCCCTCGGATAACGCGCGTTGGCGAAGACGACCATAACATCCCCGGGCTCCGAATCCAACAGGACATTCACCCCGTCACCCACGTCACCCACCATGGAGCGGACACCCGAGCGCAGGAAATTGAGAGAGAAGGCCAAATAGCCCGCGGGAAAAGAGGAAGAACGGTCGCCGAGACAGTAGACCCGCCTGCATTGCGCCAAATCCTCCACCAGATCCTCGAGGATCTGCGGCGCCCCGCGGAAGCTATACCAGAGGTTCTCCGAGTCCATCTCGACGACCTTCTGCATGAGTTCCCCGAAAGATTGCGCGCCCTCGTACGATCTATCCAACCGCGCGGGCACATCCTGCTCCAAAAGATGGAGCACCGTCCTTCTGGCCACGGACTGCATGTCCGCATAACGGGGAAACCCTATGTTATTGCAGAAACGACTTACCGTCGCTTCACTCACGCCAGCCATACGCGCCAGATCTCCGGCAGTCGAAAGGGCCACGACCTCCTCCGAGGACATGATCACGTCGGCGAGCCGACGTTCCGATGGAGTAAGATCCCCCATCCTATCCCTGATAATGGAAATGAGGCTGATCCTCCCCGAACTCTCTCCTCCACTTTTCATGCGACACCTCCGGCTAGGGTGGTCCGCACGTGAGGAGGATATCGGACCACCGGTAATAGTTTATGACGATTTCTTCAGCGAGGCTTTCTTTCCTTCCGGGGAGACCAAAATGTGTCAATCGTCATGGTGGGCAGAATCGACCCTGCGACGGATCGCTGGTGTGGAGCGGACCAGGTACAAACCGAAGAGAATGGTTGCGGCCCCGAAGAATCTAAGGGGCGTCCAGATTTCCCGCAGGAAGACGTAGCCCAATACGCCGGCCACGACCGGCGTCAGGTTGTTGTAGATCGCCGTGCGGGTGCCGCCGAGGACTCGCACCCCCCAACTCCAGCCGACGTACCCCAAGGTGAGGGCGAACCCGGCACTGTAACCCACCGCCAGCCACGAGGTCGTCGATACCAGCGACCATTTCTGTGCCAGGAGGGTGGGCAGGCTCAGGAGGGTGAAGGGGATGTATCCGAGGGTCATGGCGTACGCGGTAACCTTGAGGGGGGAGTGATGGGCCAGTAGCGGCTTGGTCATGAGGGTATATGTCGCCCAGCAGCACGCACCAGCCAGGGTTAGGAGATCTCCCCGCACGGTGGTTTCGGTGAGTACAACCACCTGGCCGGAACCGAATATGATGAATGCCACACCCAAAAGACAGATGGCGACGCCGAACCATCCCCGGAGCTGAAGCCGCTCCGATCGGAGGATTCCCGCGATGATCGCCACCCAAACCGGGGCGGTGGCGACCATGAAGGCGGTGTTGCCGGCCGTCGAAAGGTTGATCCCGTTGATGAAGAAGAGCTGATATAGGGTGTTGCCCACGATTCCGGTCAACAGCAGCCAGCGAAACTCTGCGCGGTTCACCGAAAAATCCCTTTCGGTGAAGGCCAAAAGAATCCACATGAACGTCAGCGCCAGTCCGAAACGACAAACGTTGAATGCCATCGGGGGAAGCTCGGAGAGCGCTCCCTTGATGGCGATCATGTTCCCGCCCCAGGATGCGGTTACGCCTATCAACGCCAGGTCCACCAGGCCAAATTCGGGCGTCCCCGCCCTCTCGACCGACAAAGGGATCCCCCAGTTTATGTCGCGATGATATCCAGTATTTCTTCCAGGGTGGAGCGGACCAGACGACCGGAGGCGTAACCCTCGCGAAGCTCCCGCGCCTCGGCGGCCGACTCCATTCCCCTCTCGCGCAGCTCCTTTATCCGGTCGACGAGAACTTGGGCGGCGTCCGGACGTTCCTGCCAATGGCCGAGCTCCCGGTAGTCGGCGTCGGCCAGGATGACCGCGGGGATTTTCTCTATTCCCCTATCCCGCAACATGTCGGCGAGCTCCGGGCTCTCATCTCGAAAACGGTGAAGGATCGCGACCGGCACCTCGACCTCGCGCTCGACCTCCTCGAAGAACCGCACCAGCGGCGGCACGTTGGTCACGGCGTCCGGGCACCAGGCCTCGGACATGATCAGTATTCTCAG
>CAYLPL010000109.1:0-6372 GCA_964385545.1 uncultured Clostridia bacterium
TTGTAGAGCCCCTCCCGCACCACCGACCACACATCCGTGTCGATGCGGGTGACCGGATCTGAGATCACCGAGACGTGGGCGATGAGATCTTCCGAACTGATGGTGACGTTATTCGGCAAGAGGGTGGTGAGGCGCTCATAGACGGAGCGGAGTTCGTCATACCAGGGGCTATTGCGGTATCCCGCCAGGGCGCGATCACTCACCATGAGCGCCATGAGGTCTCCCTCGGTTAAGTCGACAGCTGGAAGCTGCCAGCTGGGGTCCGAATAGTAGTAGCCGTGGCGGCGCTTGTCGTACTCTATGGGCGCGCCGCGGTCGCGCATCTTTTCTATGTCACGCTGGATCGTGCGAGCGGTAACCTCTTCGCCGTGCTCCTCTTCCAGACCACGAACGATGTCCGAGGCAGATGGGTAGTCCTGTTTATGCCGAAGCCGGGAGTCGATATAGTTTATACGAATCGTGATGGCGCGGTAGCTCATGCGCACAGTCTGAGATTCTTACAGAACATAGTCAAATATCTTCCATAAAAGGTGCCTTCCCAGGCTGGTTCTCGTTTATCTTCCTCTTCGACGACAGTAGCTGCTTCACGAATCGTCTTTCGCCGTCAGTTCGTATCCCTTCGGGCCGGTCACACCCCTAGATTTAGACGGGGATTCTGAACAGGATGAGCGAATGAGGTTGACCCAGCGTCAGCGAAGGATGATTGCAGGCACTGCCACGGAGATTTTCGGTGCAAACACCCCGGTTGCACTCTTCGGCTCTCGTACGGACGACTCTACGAAGGGGGGCGATATCGATCTTCTTATTTCTACCGATCTCGACGCAGAAACGGCGCGCCTCCCCTTAAAACCCGATTCCCCGCGTGCGGTCTCGGCTCCGGGCGTTGGCGAGGATCTCTTCGATGACTGTTGATGCCGCGGCTCCGGAGCTGTTTTCTGACGCCGCCGGCGCCTTTGCCGTTCCCGGCGCTTCCTCCGTCCCCGATAGCGCGACCGGCTCCAGCTCCAGCATCTCCGCGGCGGTAGCGAGGTCGCTCATCATCAGGGGCGGGCCCTGCCGGAGAGCGGCGATGTCGGCGTCGGTGAAGGTGATCTCCGGGAAGATGTGGGCCAGCGCGGGGCGCAGGACCTCTTCACTGATGGGACCAAAGGTGACGTGCTTGTGGAATCGTCTGCGCAGGGCGGGGTCCACGGCGTCTACGCGGTTAGTACAGGCGATGAGGATCCCGGGGAACTCCTGGATTTGCTGGAGGAACTCGGCGATCTGCGAGTGTTCCCACGATCTCTGTGCGATGGAGCGGTCGTAGAGGAGGGCGTCCGCTTCGTCCAGGACGAGGACCGACCCGGCCTGTGCCGCGGCGCGGAAGGCGGCGGCGATCTGCTGTTCCGATTCTCCCACGTACTTGGAGAGGAGGTCCGATGGGCGCTTGAGGACGACGTCCCGGCCGAGGCGTTTGGCGAGCCACAGGGCGTACTGCGTTTTGCCGCCCCCGGGGGGCCCTCCGAACAGGAGCCGCAGGCCTCGCCGGGCTTGCGCGCGGTGCAACGCCTGGCGTTCGACCTTATCCAATGATTCCGAAGGGGAACAGAAGCGTGGGTCAAAAGAGGGGGCCACGGTTGGCAGGCGGCGCACGTCGTGGGCGAGGGCTCCGGTGGAGATCTGGTCGATATAGCCGGTGACCCGGTCTCGAACGTCGGCGGGCTCGAGCTCCTGGGCGTCGAGTTCGGCGGCGATGATCCGGGCGGTGCGGTCGATCGCGGCGGGGGTGATGTCGTAGCGGGCGGCGAGGTCCCGGGTCCAGGCGGCGGCGTCGCTGGGCGCGTCGGTATCGGTTCCTACCAGGGGTGCGAGGCGTTCTGAGAGCATGCGGACCCGGGTGTCCACGGAGGGATGGGGGAAGGCGAAGACGTGACCGAAGCGGCGCAGCGCGGAGGTGGGGATCATCCGGTGGTCGTTGGTGATCCACACGGCGGGAACGGGAAGGTGGTCGAGGAGGTCGTTGAGGACGGCTTTGTCGTAGCTGCCGCCTCCCGCTCCGCCCCCGAAAAGCGCGAAGAAGCCGGATGCACTCTGGAGGAGGGCGTCGGCTTCATCGATGATGAGGACGTCGGTGTCCGGGGAGAGGAGGTTGACCGCCATGCGGATCGCGTTGAGGCGGCCGCCCTCGGCGTCGGAGCCGCGGGGTCCACGGACGGTTTCGGAGTGGCGGTTGGTGGCGGCGAGGGTGTGCGGCCGCCGGCCGAGCGCGGTAATAAGCGTCCGGGCGAACTCGGTTTTTCCGATTCCCGGTTCCCCGGCGATGAGCAGCGCGTGGCCACCCCGGATCGCGGCGGCGCAGGTGCGTACCTCATCGGGGGCGATGGAGAACTCATCGAGTCGGAACTGCGGGTGTGGCGTGTCGTCGAAGAGGCCCGCCCGGAGGTCGTCGAGGGTGTCCGAGCGCAGCGCGAAGAGGAGTGGGCGAGAGACGTTCATGTCGGCGATCTCGTCGCGGCCGCCCCGAAAGGTGACCAGGCCAAGGCGCTCCAGATGGGAGCCCGGGGCGGTTTCCCGGACGAAGGTGGTGAGCTCCACGTCTGCCACGTCGGCGAGGATCTTCATCTGGGTGCGGTGGGTTGCCTGGCGCATCATGTTGCCGATCGGTTCGATATCTTCCAGGGCAAAGAGGGCGATAATGATGCGGGTGTGCTCGTCGGTGAGATCAAAGAGTGAGGCGATCTCACTGACGATCTCCGGCAAGGAGGGACACGTTGGCGCGGTGCCGGGAGCGGTGGTGCTCGTGGCATCCAGGGTGTCTACCATGTAGTTCACGACGGTGGGATGGAGCACTTCGTGGTGCCGGGCGACACGAAAGCAGACCTGCTGGAGGCGCTGGGGGGCCGGCGTGAACTCCGACGTGCCCGTCCCCGATGCGAGCTCCGAGACCGCGTCGGAGCGCAGGGCCAGCGATTCTTTCCGCTCGAGGATGTGTCCGATCAGGCCGGCGAGCTCCTCCGGCTCCGCGATGGAGAGGGCGAACTGGACAAGATCATCCGAGGGAGCGAGGTGCTCCGCGCAGATCCGAAAGAGGTAGCGATGGTACGCTTTCCACTGGGTGTCGACCGTTTCAAGGCCGGTCGAGAGCCTCCGATTGGTACGAGTGGGGTAGGGATAATGTTTCCGGTGCTTTGGCATGGTTCATACCATACACGGGGGTATGTGACATAAAGTGTCGGTTCCCTCATAATCCGTCGGCGGCGTCATAGACTCCACAGCGCGCACAAGCGCGCGGTGTATGAAGCGGCTCTGGCTGTGCGGTCCCCCGGATGAGGTGCAAGTGGCGGAGCACCCGGTTCTCCGGTGTCTGCGGGAGGCGATGATTTTCGACGGGTATTCCACGTTGGTAGAGAATGACGACGGGGTCACCGAGGCTGAGGACGCCTACTCCCAATACCGCCAACTCCGCGCGACTGCGGACACGCCTGGTGACCTGATCGCCGGGGTAGATCGTCTGGGATTTCAGTGGGGAGCGTCAGACGGAAACTGATCTCCCAATATCTCGAGCATGTTGGGCCGGCCGGGGGTGCATGAATCGATCAATCCGATGTATCAAAAAGAGTGTCGAGCGGACCCGCGATCCGGATCCAAGCCCCGTGGTGATTTTCCCTCCGAATCGACGCCGATAAGCTGGAAAGTACCGATTCGATGATCAGGTTTCCGGTGCCGCCTGCGTTACTATCGAAGTCAACGTCCGGAAACCCCGGTCCATTGTCGGAGACGATCAGTTCCCATGATGCGTCGTCCAACTGAAAGAGGATATGCATTGACAGCGGGTTTTCTTCGCTCCCTTCGGGCGTGGCGTGTTTGAGAGAATTGGTGACGAGTTCATGTACGACAAGACCGAGCTGCCGCACGCTTTTTACCGGAAGAAACACCGGGTCAATCGAGTACTGTACCGCGACGTCCTCCTTCCGAGGGTTCAGAGACTGAGTTACGCCGTCAATGAGTTGCGCGCAGTACTCTGAAAATTGCACTTCTTCGCCGGTATCCCGGGTATAGAGCATCTCATGGATCATGCCGATCGCCTGGAGACGCCCTCGGGTTTCGTGCAACAACGAGTGGTCCAGGTCCGTTCCCGACGCTTCTTCCGACAGGGCGAGAATCCCATCAAGCAAGGCGATATGGTTTTTCATACGGTGATTTGTTTCACGTACAACAGTACGCTGGTATTCGGCGTCCTGCCACAGTGCATGTTGTCGGCGAACCACCCGGTAGAGGAGGATAAGGATGATATGGCCGGCGACGATATAGGCGACTTGCCACCGTATCTGCCTGCGCCACTCGGCGAGAACCATTGATCGAGGGTACTCGATACTGATCGAAAAGGGGTGAACGGTTAGCTGGGTGGCTGCGTAGACCGCTCCATCCTGCTCCGTCACATACAATGTTGAGTTGGATGGTGTGACCTCGTTGCCGGAAGACGGCTCACCGCCTCCAAAGCGGGCAATCTCTGTGCCGTCTGTATCAAATAGGCTGACTTCCCGCGATACCCCGAGGACCAGATGGTACATTCGTTCAAAATGGGTAAGCTCTATCCCGACGACGGGATATGGTTCCATGGACGAACCCCGGACGATCCATATTGTAGAGTTTTCCACAAAGACAGCACTGTTACCGTCATGGCGCAATACCTGCCGTAGGTCAGACGAGAGGATCCCCGGCACCTCCGGAGTACCTGTGCGCAGGGAAGCGGTGAGTACACCATCCCCATCGTAGACGCCACCATTCGCTATGGCATCGGCAAAGAACGTGTACCGCCTCAGGTTTTCTATGAGGGAGGCGCTACCCATACGGGATACCTCAGTTGCCATGGCCGCGAGATCCATCGCTTCCTGCAACGTACGGTCAAACTCACTTCTGACCAGTTGGATCTGCGACCGAGCCACATCCTGTACAGCGGCAATTGCCCGATCCCGGGATGCTGATAGATTTATGACCAAAAACAGCACAGACATTGCGGATACCACGCCGATACCCACGGCGTATGCCCGCTTGTCATTCCAGTTCACTGATATTTTCCAGAATGTCCGCCGGAATACCCAGGTTGATCGCCATGGTTTCCTGTTGTTCCTTCAACCGGCTGCGAATCGTGGCTATCTCTCTTTCCGGAACGCTCGTTATGGTTATTCCCCGAGTGGCCAGTATTGACTGTGCTCGCCTTTGTGCGTCCGCCGCTTCCGTACGCTGCCGATCTACCGTTGCTTCCCATACGCGGGAGATGAGCAACTGGTCGTCTTGGTTGAGACCGTCCCAGAATGACCGCTGTATAATGGGGATGTACTGGGGAAAATACTGATGATCTTCCAGACCACTGGTAATTCCGTACTCCCAGAGTTGACCGCTCCGAACTGTCTCGTGGGATGTGAGTACTCCATCTACCGCACCAGACCGAAGATACTCGGGCAGGTCACCCCACGCAATGGACAGCGGCGAGCCACCGAGTGCCGCAATTCGCATCTCATTGCCCCGACCGCCGGCAACGCGAACGGTCAGACCTCTGAGTTGGCGGTGATCAGTCACCGAACGATCGACAAAGTAAAGATGAGCCGGCCCAAGGTCGTACCACCTGCCGGGTACAACCACGTCAAGCGCCGCTTCCACCCGCTGTGATAGAACCCTTCCGAGAGCTCCATCCGAAACCTGGTGAACGAACTCGGCGTCCCGCCCGAAAAACTCCGGCAGAAGGAATGCCGCTACCGCGGGTACGAATCGGCTGATATGCCACGTACCCGGCACGGCCATATCTACCCGTCCCTGTGCCAAGGCACGAAAAACGTCCCGGTCTCGGTAAAGTGTCGCGGAGTGGTACACTTCAGGCCGGAACCTGCCGTGACTTCTGCGCTCAAGTTCGTTGGCAAAATGCAGCACTCCCCTGGTCTGGACGTGATCCTCGCTGTTTTCAACAGATATGCGAAATACGATGGTATCGTCCGCCGGGTCCTCGGGAGCGACCTGACCTTCTACCGCGATGGGGGCAAACAACGCCGAGAGCAGAAACATGGTACATAGGATTACCAATCGGTCCATTTTCACCTCTCCGCGTTCCGCTGCACGCGACGGAACCTGTGCACAGCGTACGCTATTTTACGAGAAATCTTCAAACGACAAAAGAGGTCTAACGGGCGACGGTAAACGACACAGTTCGCCTCTCTTCTACAGACCGGCCCCGTTTACACCCGTGGCCCTCCCTTAGGTGTAGCGGGGAGGACACTGCGGACATAAGGTACCCTCAGCGCCAACATATCGAGCGACGTTTGTGTTGTGGTGGAATCGGGAGTGACGGGGATCGAACCCGCGATCTCCGGCTTGACAGGCCGGCGCGATAACCAACTT
>CAYLPL010000110.1:0-6287 GCA_964385545.1 uncultured Clostridia bacterium
GGGAAAGCCCCCGGTTCGTGTCGGCGGGAACGGGGGTGTTGATCCTGGATCTGGTGCCCGGTGGGCCGGCTGAAAGGATGGGACTCGGTGGCGGCGACAGGATCTTATCGGTGAACGATCGGGCGGTGGTTTCGCGTGCGGAACTCGAAGAGGTGGTGAGGCGGGCCGGCTGGTACCTCGAAGTCGTGGTGGTCAATATCGAAGGCCGCGCGCGGACGCTTGAAGCCAATCGTCATCCTCCGGGACGTCCGCTGGGTGTGATCACCGCCCCGGAAGCGGGAGACAGACCCCAGGTGAACCTGGGGGGCGACGGCATACTAATGAGGTATTTGAAACGGATTGTCTCCGCATTGAGGTGGAGTAGAGGGCCTTGAACGAACGCATGTTCGAATGGTATGTTCTTTGGGCGATCCCATGGGAGGATTGAAGACTTTTGGCCAAATTCCAACTCGTATCTCAATACAGTCCCCGGGGAGATCAGCCCGCGGCAATAGAGGAAATGACAAAGGCCCTAAAAGCCGGTGCCTCGGACGTGACGCTTTTGGGTGTGACCGGCTCGGGTAAGACGTACAGCGTCGCCAACGTAATCGAAAGGTTGGGAAAACCCACTCTGGTGATAGCGCACAATAAGACGCTCGCCGCCCAGCTGTGCAGTGAGTTCCGGGACTTTTTCCCCGAAAACGCGGTGGAGTACTTCGTAAGCTACTACGATTACTACCAGCCAGAAGCTTACATTCCCCAGACCGACACCTACATTGAAAAAGACGCGACGATTAACGACGAAATCGACAAGTTGCGCCACTCGGCGACCAGCGCCCTGTTGGAACGAAGCGACGTCATCGTGGTGTCCTCGGTGTCCTGTATTTACGGTCTCGGTTCTCCGGAAGACTACAGCAATCTCGTGGTATCCTTGCGGCCAGGCGCGCACCGCGAGAGAGACGAGATCATCCGCTCTTTGGTGAGCATACAGTATTCCCGAAATGACATAGACTTCTCCCGGGGTACCTTCCGCGTTCGGGGAGATATCGTGGAGGTATTCCCGGCTTCGTCGGGCGAGAAGGCCATTCGCGTAGAACTCTTCGGCGACGAGATAGAGAGAATTAGTGAGGTCGATACGATCACCGGGGAAGTACTGGGTTACCGGGACCACGTTGCCATATACCCCGCGACTCACTATATCACCGAGCGAGAGAAGATGCGCCGGGCGGTCGAGAGCATCGAGGCGGAGTTGGAGTCCAGGTTGAAAAAGTTGCGCGACGAGGATAGGCTCCTAGAGGCCCAGAGGCTGGAGCAAAGGACGCGCTACGATTTGGCCATGTTGCGGGAAGTGGGGTATTGCACTGGTATAGAAAACTATTCTCGTCATCTGACTGGCAGAGCACCCGGAGAACCCCCCTTCACCCTGTTGGATTATTTCCCCGAAGATTTCCTTTGTGTGATCGATGAATCTCACCGTACCGTACCCCAGATCGGTGGCATGTACGCGGGAGATCGTTCCCGCAAGGAATCACTCGTGGGACACGGGTTTAGATTGCCCTCCGCCTTCGATAACAGGCCGTTGACGTTCGATGAATTTGAAGAGCACATAGGTCAGACCCTCTACGTTTCTGCTACGCCGGCCCAGTACGAGCTGGAGAGGAGTTCCCATGTAGTAGAACAAATCGTCAGACCGACCGGCCTGGTAGATCCCGAGATTGAAGTGAGGCCTATCGAAGGACAAATAGATGATTTGGTCGGTGAGTTGAACGATCGGATCGCGCGCAATCATCGGGTGCTGATCACGACCCTCACCAAGCGCATGGCAGAGGAACTGACGGACTACCTCGCAGATCTGAATTTCAGGGTGCGATATTTGCACTCCGAGATAGATACGCTGGAACGCATGCAGATAATCCGCGATCTGCGCCTCGGAGAATTCGACGTGCTGGTGGGGATAACCCTATTACGAGAAGGTTTGGATCTGCCCGAGGTATCCATGGTGATGATCCTCGATGCAGATAAGGAGGGTTTTTTGAGATCGGAACCCTCGTTGATACAAACTATAGGTAGGGCCGCTCGCCACGTTGACGGCAAGGTTATAATGTACGCAGATCGGATCACAGCATCAATGCAAAGGGCCATAGAAGAGACCTATCGCCGCCGTAGTATCCAAGAAGAGTTTAACCGGGCACACGGAATCGTTCCCGAGTCTATCCGGAAGTCGGTACCGAGAGTCATCGAGGCTACCAAGGTGGTCCCCGGAAGCTCGCAATTCGGCGTCAAGAGGCTATCCGACGTCAGGGATAAGGATGTACCGGATCTCATCGATCGACTCGAGCGCGAGATGCGGGAGGCAGCGCGCGAGTTGGAATTCGAACGCGCGGCGATTTTGCGTGATATGATTGTGGAACTCGAGCAGCGGCGGGGCAAGAGGAAGAGTACCGGATGAAATGGAGGTGGCCACCGAGTGGCCAGGGATAGTATCGAAATCCGCGGTGCCAAACAGCATAATCTCAAGAACATCGACCTCTCGATTCCCCGGGACCGCCTCGTGGTCGTAACCGGCATTTCGGGGAGCGGTAAGAGTTCGTTGGCCTTTGATACCATATACGCGGAAGGTCAGCGCCGGTACGTGGAATCGCTTTCGGCGTATGCCCGTCAGTTTCTGGGGCAGATGGATAAACCCGATGTGGAGCACATCGAGGGGCTGTCCCCCGCGATCTCGATAGACCAAAAGACTACCAGTCACAATCCGCGTTCCACCGTCGGTACCGTGACCGAGATTCACGACTACCTGCGTTTGTTGTTCGGCCGCGTGGGTAACCCGCACTGTCCTCACTGCGGGATCCCCATAGCGAGCCAGACCATCGATCAGATGGTGGACCGAGTCATGAAATTACCCGCGGAAACCCGGTTTCAGTTGTTGGCCCCCGTTATTAGGGGCAGGAAGGGCGAACACGAGAAGATTCTGGAGGACATATCCAAAGCCGGTTTCGTGCGGGCACGCATCGATGGGGAGGTATACCCGCTGGATGAGGTACCCCCGTTGGATAAGAATCGACGGCACGACGTCGAGATCGTCGTGGATCGGTTGGTCATGCGAGACGATTTGAAGAAACGCCTCGCGGACTCCCTGGCCACTGCCCTATCCTGGGGAGACGGTATAGCCATAGTCGATGTAATCGATGGCGACGAGATGGTATTGAGTGAACACCTCGCCTGTCCGAGATGCGGTTTCAGCCTGGAAGAGTTGGCTCCGCGCATGTTTTCTTTCAATAGTCCGTACGGGGCCTGTCCGGCCTGCGATGGCCTCGGTCATCACCTCGTAGTAGATCCGGATCTTGTCATTCCCGATCCCGACAGGACTATCCAAGAAGGAGCGGTAGCGCCCTGGAGTACCGGCGAGTATTACCCCCAGCTTCTCGCGGCTGCCTGTAAACACTGGAATATACCTATGGACGTGCCCGTAAAGGATTTGGACCCGGATAAGCTGCGCATTTTGCTCGAGGGCGGCGGGTCGGAACGCATGGAATTCGTTTACCGGAACCGTTACGGTCGCGAGAAACGCCGCCGTCGAACCTTCGAGGGCATCTTGGCCAATCTCGAGAGACGTCATGGCCGGTCGTCGTCCGAGGGCGCTCGTCGTCGCATCGAGACGTACATGTCGAGTCGCGCCTGCCCCACCTGTGGCGGAGCGCGATTGCGCCCCGAATCCCTGGCGGTGACCGTCGGCGGGCTGAACCTGGCCGAGATATCCGAGATGTCGATCGAGGACGCGTATCGCTTCTTCGAGGATCTCTCTTTGGAGGGTCAGGAGGCGGTAATTGCGCACCCGATCCTGTTGGAGGTCAAAAAGCGCTTGCGTTTTCTCATCGATGTCGGGCTTCCTTACCTGTCCCTGTCTCGTTCCGCAACCACGCTGGCGGGCGGGGAATCGCAAAGAATTCGTCTCGCGACGCAGATAGGTTCCGGATTGGTGGGAGTCCTGTATATCCTAGACGAACCCAGCGTGGGCCTTCATCAAAGGGATAACCGGCGTCTGCTCGATACCCTGGAGAATCTGCGTGACCTGGGCAACACACTGGTAATCGTGGAACACGACGAGGAAACGATTCGCCGGGCAGATCACGTCATCGATATCGGGCCGGGTGCTGGCGAGCACGGCGGCGAGATCGTAGCCCAGGGTACCCCCGAGGAGGTTATGGCCTGTGAGGAATCGGTTACGGGACGATTCCTGACGGGTGTCGAGGGCATCGAGATCCCCAAGGTCCGGCGTCGACCGGCCGATGAATGGTTGGTCGTGAGGGGAGCGCGGGAACACAACCTTCGCGACATAGATGTTCCCATACCCCTGGGTGTCTTCGTGGGCGTCACGGGAATATCTGGATCGGGTAAGAGCACCCTCGTACACGACATTCTTTACCGGAAACTGGCGCGCGAGCTCAATCGCGCCCATCATCCGGCCGGCGACCATGATGGAATATCGGGGCTGGAGCACCTGAACAAAGTGGTGGAGATCGATCAGTCACCCATAGGTCGTACGCCCAGGTCCAACCCCGCCACCTATACCGGGACTTTCGACTTCATAAGGGAGATTTTCGCGAAGACGCCCGAAGCTCGAATGAGGGGTTTTGATAAGGCCCGATTTAGTTTCAATCTCAAAGGTGGACGCTGCGAGGCGTGCTCGGGACAGGGAATCGTCCGGATCGAGATGCATTTCCTCCCTGACCTCTACGTTCCCTGTGAAGTTTGCGGGGGCAAGAGATACAATCGCGAGACCCTCGAAGTCAAATACAAGGGTCATACCGTTGCGGACGTTTTGGATATGACCGTGGACGAAGCGTACAAGCTATTCTCCGACATACCTCGCATTGCCCACCACTTGAAGACTCTCCAGGACGTGGGTTTGGGCTACATCCGTTTGGGGCAGCCGGCGACCACCCTCTCTGGCGGTGAAGCCCAGAGGATTAAACTGGCTTCGGAACTGTCTCGCCGTTCCAACGGGGATACCATCTACCTCCTAGATGAACCGACCACTGGTCTGCACTCGGCGGATATTCGCCAGCTCCTTGCGGTTTTGCAACGTCTGGTCAGCGACGGAGCGACGGTGGTGATAATCGAGCACAACCTCGATGTGATCAAGTCGGTGGATTACGTGATAGACCTGGGGCCGGAGGGCGGCGAAGGCGGTGGCACAATAGTCGCCGCCGGAACCCCCGAGGAAGTGGCACGCGAGGAATCCTCCTTCACCGGGAGATACCTGAGAGAGGTCCTCGATCCGCAATCCGACGCTAACTCTCGGGCTGTCGGCGCGGGAGGCTGATCCTTTTTGGGCGATGAGGGACGAAGGGAACATCTCAAGGCGAAGACCGGGGAGCTCCCCGATTCACCGGGAGTGTATATGTTTCGCGATCGACACGGTGAGGTGCTGTATGTAGGCAAAGCGCGTTCTTTGCGCAATAGGGTGCGTTCCTATTTCGCCTCACCGTCGGGGTTGAATACTCGAACCCTGAGGATGCTCGATGAGGCGTGGGATATCGACGTCCTAGTAACCGATTCCGAGGTCGAAGCCCTCATCTTTGAGTCCGATCTAATTAAACGCAACAGGCCTCGATACAACGTCCGGCTTCGCGATGATAAGCAATATCCATACATCGTGGTCACCACCGGCGATGACTTCCCCCGGGTGGGGGTTGCACGACGCGTGGAAAGCGACGAACATCGCTATTTTGGTCCCTTCACAAACACTGCGCTTCTTCGTCGTGCCCTCGAATTGCTGCGGAAAGTGTTCCCATATCGTACCTGCAGCGATTATCGCATGACGCATCGGGACAGACCCTGTTTACATTACTATGTGGGACGTTGCCTTGGACCCTGCACCGGTGAAGTCGATCCGGAGGAATACGCGGACGTAATCGACGGTTTGTTGGGATTTCTCGGAGGGCGTTCCCGGGATTTGACCCGCGATTTGGAGCTAAAGATGCGGGCGGCGGCGGACGAGTTGGATTTCGAGAGAGCAGCCAGGTTGCGCGATCAAATAGAGGCTTTGCGGACCTTCCGGAGGCAACAGGCAGATCTTTCGGCTCCATCCGCAGAAGATATGGACATACTGGGATTGGCCCGAGCCGAAGGTGAAGCCGCGGTGGCTCTCCTTTTCATGAGGGAAGGTCGCGTGGTTGGAAGCGACGGTTTCTTGATGAATTCCGAAGCCGGGGTGCCCGCCGGGGATCTCATCGGCGATACGCTCACGGAGTATTATTCCCATGCCTTGCTCATCCCGAGAAGAATACTTGTTCCCTGGTTGCCTC
>CAYLPL010000111.1:0-6242 GCA_964385545.1 uncultured Clostridia bacterium
GCGGGGTGGAAGCCCGGTGGCCCATTGCCCGCCGACATCGATGGGGTCTTGGACGTAATAGACTGGGGTTGGCTGGGTAGGGTCACCCGCGTTTCGGTCCATTTTTTGGATAACGTCATCGACGCCAATCGTTATCCCATAGAAGAGATAGCGGAGATGACCTATGCCAACCGAAAGATTGGCCTGGGCGTCATGGGTTTTGCGGAAATGCTTTTGAAACTCGGCATTCCGTACGATAGTGAACAGGCCGTGCAACTCGGCCGCGAGGTCATGCATTATATACAGGAGGTGGGCAGAGAAGCGAGTGGAAGATTGGCCGATGACCGGGGGGTCTTCCCCAATTTCGAATTGAGTGTTTTCGACAGGCCCCCGGAGCAGGGCGGTCAAAGGATTCGTAATGCTACCGTGACGACCATAGCTCCGACCGGGACCATCAGCATAATCGGGGGCACGAGTGGAGGAATTGAGCCACTGTTCAGCATTGCCTTCACCAGAAACGTGCTGGACGGGGAAAAGCTGGTGGAGTCCAACCCGGTATTCGAGGAGATTGCCCATCGCCGCGGTTTTTACTCGGAGGATCTAATGGAACAGTTGGCCGAGGGGACCGGCCTCGTCGATATCGAGGGTATTCCGGAAGATGTCCGCGAGGTGTTCGTGACGGCCCTGGATATAGCACCCGAATGGCACATCAAAATGCAGGCCGCGTTCCAAGCTGCGACGGACAACGCCGTCAGCAAGACGATCAACTTTCCCGAGACCACGACGCGCGACGAGATAGGAGAGGCCTTCAAAAGGGCCTATAGTTCCGGCTGCAAGGGACTCACCGTGTATCGCAACGGATCCCGAAGTGAGCAGGTTCTCGTCGTGGGTGGAGGTAAGGAGGGCGAGCCCACCGACGGGGGAGAAGACCGGGCATTTCCCTGGGGAGAGATCCAACCCCTCGAAAGGACCAGCCGGCTTCCGGGGATAACGGTCCGCAAGGCAACCCCCATGGGCAACCTGTTTTTGACCATGAACTTCTACTCGGGACATCCCTTCGAACTGTTCGCCCAGATCGGAAAGGCGGGCTCGGACGTCACCGCCTTCACCGAAACGATAGCGCGACTCATTTCCCTGGCCTTCAGGTGCGGTGTGGATCCTTCCGTGGTTGCGGATCAACTCATCGGTATCGGTGGCAGTCGCTCCGTCGGTTTCGGTCCCAACCGCGTTCGCTCCGTGCCCGACGCCATAGGGCAGTTCATTCGGGAAGTCGTGGAGGATCCGAATTCTCCGCAACCGGCAGAAGACGGCAAGGTGAGCCCGACGCAGCTCGGATTGACGACCCTGGCGGCCGGCAAAGCACAACCCGATACCAAGGGTTCGGATGATAACCCACCGAAGCATCCGCAACGTTTCGCCCTTTGTCCCGTGTGTGGTCTCCAAGCCCTGGTGTACGAAGAAGGTTGTATGAAGTGCATGGCCTGCGGCCACAGCGAATGCTAACCTACCCCGAAGGGAAGCCCGACCGCGTGAAGTCGGGCTTCCCCGCATCGATTCCCCTTTTGTGATAAGATTGAAACGGAAGCCATTCCTCCTGGGAACCTTTCGCGGAAGAAATGTCTGATCGTTTACCTTCTTACGCCGGTCGGGGAAAGGGGTTCTGACGTGTCCGCCATGATGAAGAGATTAGAGGTTACGGTCACGGGTCGCGTGCTCGGCGTGAGTTTTCGTTCGCAGACGCAACGCAAGGCTACGAGGCTCGGCTTGAAGGGCTACGTTTGTGCCGCACCGGGGCGATCGATCGAGGTGGTGGCCGAGGGTCCAGAGGAGGCTTTGCGGGAACTGCTCCGTTGGTTAAGAGAAGGACCCGGTAAAGCGGAAGTCGAGGAAGCCGAGGTCTCCTGGGCACCCGCGTTGGGACTCGAGAATCGTTTCACCATCAAATACACCGGAGAATGAACTGACAGGGGGGATCGGTCAGAACGGTTCCGCCCCTTTTCTCCTCGGACCCCCATCCGCAATTCTTCAGTCGGGCCCCCGATTCTCCCCATCGACCGCCCGAGGGGGAGCATACCTCGTCAAAAGATAGCGGATTAGCCCGTAATCGCGGCGAATTATCTTCTTCAACTCACCGACCAATTTGCGAGTTCTTCGGGCCTGCTTCGGTCGCGGATGCTCTCCGGCATAGACGACCTTCTCGTAGTTTTCGTTGATCTCATCCACGATTCTCCCCAGCTCGCCGGACTCCTGGTGAACTCGCGCCGCGAACTCCCGCCCGGTCAAACCCCGCGAAGAGAAAGCCAGGGTGCGATTGAGGTAATAAAGCGCCAAATCCATCGCCGAGAGTACGCCGAAGGTATCGTCGTAATCCTCGGTGTCTCGCGCTGGGGTTTCACCCAATATGCTCGTGACGGAACGCTCACCAACCTTCTTCTCCCGCCGCACGGAAGCGTAGTGCAGGCCGACGGCACCGCCGGCCAGGATCGTTGCAGCCCCGTAGCCGAAAACGCGCAGGAGGACTGCCCACCACGGTTCGTGGGGCGCCGTGGCGGACCCTTCTTCGGCCCCGTCATCGGGGAACTCCTCTCCCATGTCTTCCTCGAAGGGCCACCTTTCGTCGTCGGGATCCACGTCGGATCCGATGGTGCCTTCGGATCCGGAAGAGTCCTCGGGAAGGATGCGGGTATGATCCACGGCGTTGTAGGCCGGCGTCGCTTCGAAGGGTACCCATCCATACCCGGGAATCCATGCTTCAATCCAGGCGTGGGCGGTGGCGTGCGTCACTTCGCCGCGATAGCGGACGATCTCCGAAGATTCTTCCTCGGAACGTTCAAAATCGTCGCGACTCGCGATAAATCCCTGCACCCAGCGGCTGGGTATGTCCAGGGTGCGCAGCATCACCGCCAATGCCGTGGAGTGATATGTGCAGTATCCCGCGTTTTCCTCGAAGAGGAAATAATCGACGAAATCCGTCTCACCCGGGGGTGGAGCCACCTCGAGGCTGTACGGGATATCCCGTAGATGCTCGGTGATGGCGGCGGCCATCTCGTATTCGCTGTCCGCCCCCGAGCTAAGCTCTACCGCCAGCTCGCCGATGCGGTCCGGGAGATCCTCGGGCAGTTTTAGGTACTCCTCGGGGTCCTCCAGCGGCTCCGGCTCCAGGGGTGGCTCGCCGGATCCCATCTGCCAAAATGGCAGTTGGGACAGGACGCGATAGCGCTCGCTCACCGGCCGCGAAACGTTCGCCATGACGTCTCCGCGCGAGTTCTTCCCGAGGACTTCCCGCCCCTCGTAATCGTTTTCGGCGTCGGGAAAATCGATCTCGCGTACATCGCCCACACCGAACATGGTGTGGATTTCCAGTCCCGTCGGCGCGATTTCTTGGATTACCCGCATGGAGGCGATGCGAGGAGAGTGGGTTCTGGGCAGCCATTTCCCGAATTCGTACCACTCCCAATCGTCCCTCGCCGGAGCTTCCCATCCCCTGCCGGTGTAACGCGTCATAGTACGACCGCGAAAGTACACCGGGAAAGGCAGATCTTCTTCCCCCCTCACCACGGCGCGAATCTCTACGTCGAAGGCGTCCGAGGTGTCCAGGGTTACCGGTCCTCCCAGCCGGGAGGTGGATCCGAATCCCGAGGTCGAGAGGGTGAACCAGTTTATGCCGGAATCTCTCTCCGGTCCCCCGCGCATCCTCTCCAGGGCGGGAAAGCGCTCGTTGAGCCACTCCCGGACCGTGGAAAGATTCCACGTATCTCCCTCCAGGGGCACGGCGGTGGCCAAAAGTATCACCACCAATACGAAGGTGGTGACCGACCAAAGGGACGTTCGAATTGGAAATCCTTCTATGACCCGATCTGCCCGTCGCGAATACCACTGTTTCCCAGCGATGAAGGTCAAAAGCAAAGAGGCGGGTACCAGTAATAGCTGCAGGTAGAGGAGGGCGTCGTCGAAGTTGAAATACCATAAGAAGAAGACATATCCGAAGGACGGAAGCAGTACCGCCCACGCGGGGGCGCGTTCCAGTAAGGATCCCCCCCCCCAGGCCAGGGCGACGATCAAAAAAGCGATGGTGAACTGTCCCACGTCCGCGGGGACTTCTACCAGGGTTCCCCAGTAGGCCTCTATCAGGAAGACCAGCCAGCGGGCGATGAAGGTCGACACCGTCTCCAGGGACCCGGGCCACAGGCGCAGTGCCACCAGCGACCATAGCGTCATCGTGGCCAAAAGCGCGGTCGCCAAAAACCCCCCGTTCCGCCATCGGGCGAGAAGGGCGGTAAGGAGGGCGGATGCCAGAATCAGGGCCCAAAAGGTGGAGCCCGTCTCCAGGTTCATAAACCTTAGGGTGGAGTGGGCCAGGATCGCCAGGATGGTCACGTAAGCGGCGATGGCGGCGACGTCGACGGCGCCTTCGCGTTCACTCATCGGAATCACCACCCGCCCCGGATGTGGCCAGGGGTATCGCCGATCCAAAATCGCGAAGCCGCGATCCACTGAGATTCAACATATTGCTTTGAGGCGTCACCGTCCAAAAGGGGAAGGGTAGGGATGTGGTGTCGCGGGAAATCTCGGGGCTACCCTCGAAAACCCCGCTTCTTTTGGCCTTAATGGAGAATACCGCAACGCCCAGCCCGGCGTGCATCAGAGACCTAAGCAGGGTGGTGAGCCGCGGGGTCACCGCTCCGGTGACCACCAAGATGGTACTCCCGGATCCGATGGCGTAGCCCACGCGGCGCAAGATCAGTTCCAGGGGCATCTTGCAATCTGCCTGCGAGTACGCCAGCGATTTCATGATGGCGCGCATCTGTGCCGTTCCCTTGGCGGCTCTCAGGGAGTAATCGGTGGTGCGCCCGCGGGCGGTGAGTCCCACGGCCAGTTCCGATTGCAGACAACGGGCCGCGAGCCCGGCCGCGACGTCGAAGGCCAGCCCCCGCAGTTCGGCCTCCGGGTAGGTATCCGGTGATGCCGACAGGTCCAGGACCACATTGACCTCTCCGGATGCCGTCAATTCGAATTCGCGCACGTAGGGTTCGCCCATCCGTGCAGAGGTGGGCCAGTGGATGTGACGGGGGTTATCGCCGGGCACCATGGGGCGGATGTCCGCCAGGTGAGAAGGATCGGCGAAGGACCTTATCCGGGTTCTAAGCCTTCCGAGGGGTCGGCGCAGCGGCAGCTGGTCCCCCGTGACCGGGAGTATCCGCGGGTACACGGTGACGGAGCGGTTACCGTACATGGTCCGAGTCCCCCGAAACCATCCGAAGGGATCGGTGACGGCGAATTCGACCGGTCCCAGGCGGTAATTGCCGTGTTCTTTCATCCGCTCCTCGATTTGGATCACCCGGCTGCGCAAGCCCGGCACCGAGCTGATAACCGTCCACGGGCCATCCCATCCGGGTACTTGGGTGCGGGCCATCATGCTGGGTATGGGCACGAAACCCTCGTTTTCGAAGCGGAGGGTCAGTCTTAGTTCCTCACCGCGGGTGATCTCGCGGCGATCCGCATCGCAGATGCAGTCGACGGCGCGGACCATCCAGCGAGTCCAAAGGTAGGATCCCACGAGGAGAAGTATCATCGTGCGAAGCGCGAAAAGCGGAAGGGCTCCGCCGGAGCTACGCCATATCAGGTAAAGCACGGCCGCCGCGCCCCAGGGCCACCTCGCCACCGGGCGCACATTGCCGAGGGCCGTCCGAAGCCTTTCGACGATTCTATGCAGGAGTCTGCGAGCTCTTCGTGTCAACCATCGTCCCCCGATCCCTTGGTCGAGTTCACAATTCGGCGGCCGAGGGGGCCGTCGTGCGGCGGAGAATGTCCCGGGTTATTTCCTCCGGCGTCCGATTTTCCCAGCGCGCGTCCGGGGTGAGTATCAGCCTGTGACGCAGTACGGGTCCCGCCATCTCCTTGACGTGGTCAGGAAGGACGTATTCGGAACCTTGGAAAAGGGCGTAAGCTTTGCTGAGATTCAAAAGGACCAAAGATGCCCTGGGGCTCGCTCCCAGGTACACGTCCGGATTCTCGCGCGTCTTGTGGTTTATGGCCACGATATAGTCGAGCACGGTGTCGGACGCGTACGTCGCTTCCACCGCCGGTTTCAGGCGGGCCACATCCTCTGGTCCCGCCACCGCGGGCAGCTCTTCCAGGGGCGATCCGCCGCCGATGCGGAGCATCATTTCCCGCTCCTGTTCGGGGTTGGGATACCCGATCTGTAACGAGAGGGCGAAACGATCCAGCTGTGCCTCGGGTAACGGGAAGGTCCCCTCGTACTC
>CAYLPL010000112.1:0-571 GCA_964385545.1 uncultured Clostridia bacterium
CCGCGGCGAACAATACCCCCGGCCATCCCCGGGCGCAAAAGCCCGCGGCGAAGGTCAAAAGGAAAAGCAGCGCCAATGACGGGGCTGCAAAGAAACGCGACACCAGGGCCAGGGCGGCAACGGTGGCCGCCGTGGTAAAGGTTATCCACAAAAAGCTGGTCCTTTCATTCGAATCGAAGAAGCGATCGTTCAGCAGCCCCCATGCTGGGCGGCCGCTGAGGCTCCCCGCGTGCAAAAAAGCAAAACCCACTCCCGCTACGGCCTCGCTGTAGCCCAGATCGAGGTGGAAAAAGAGGGTGTAGTGGGCCGCCATGGTGCCGCTTATGGCTCCGAGCACGAAACCTATCGAACAGATCATCAGTATGTAACGGTTCGCGAGGATATTGGCGAATCCACGCTGGAAGGACGTATCGGTTTCGGGAGTCTTCTCGTCCTCCTCAGTTGTCTCGGCTTCCTCGTCCACCCAATCTCCCTCTTCGCGGTACTTTAGCCGAAACACCGATAACACCGCGAGCATGGTCAGCGCCATGAGCAACACCGCGATTCTCCATCCGAGGATGCTGGCTATGGT
>CAYLPL010000112.1:581-6208 GCA_964385545.1 uncultured Clostridia bacterium
GAGTCCGCCGAGGGACCAAGCCAAAAAGACGGGCCTCATCGGGGTGCCGCGGCGGTGGGGAGGAAAAGGCGTGGTGGCTACCTTGTTGGTGCCGGGGCTGATGATGCTGAAACCAAAACCGGCCAGCACGGCTAGTGCGAGCATTATCACGAAGCTCGGCGCCCAGGTATGGACCAGTATGACCGCCGCCAGGGCGAACATGCCCCAGGTTAGCGCTCGCTTGGCTCCCAGTCGATCGGCCACGTGACCGGCCAGCACCGCTATGACACTGGAGATCAGATAAAGGACCGAAACGTACATTCCCAACACAGCGCGACTGACACCGAACTCTTCCCGCATGAAGGGGAAAAGTGCCGGGAAACCGTCGCGGTATAGCCCTGCCATGACCGCCAGGGATACCGCCAAGAGGAACTGCGCCACGTTGTCATTCCACCACTTTGGTCTCCGCATGAGGACCTCCAATGTCGACGCCGTAGACTACATTGATGAAAATACTACGTATTACGAGTTATCTCAAGGAACTCTCCGCCGGCGAATTGGACGTTGTTCCCCTCGCTTGCCCCGGGAACATACGTTCGCTTATTATGGAATAGGGGTGAACGGCCTTGAATCTCGAACAACTCATCGATACGCTTCGCCGGGATCGCGAGTTCTCCGAACGAGTGACCGCATGGGTTGAACTCCCCCACAGGGAAGCCCAATACGGTTCGGTACCTCCTTTCAACCTCCACCTGGCCGCCGCGCTGAAAGCCATGGGTATTCGGCGCCTTTATTCACATCAAACGGAGGCAATCGAAGCTTTGCAACGGGGCAATAACGTCGTGGTCGCGACGCCGACGGCCTCGGGGAAAAGCCTCTGCTATATCCTCCCGGTGCTGGATTCCATACTCAACGAACCGCAATCGCGGGCATTGTTTCTTTATCCCACCAAGGCGCTCGCCCAGGATCAGCGAAATGAGATAGCGGAGTGGATAGATGCCGTGGGCGGCGATATCGCCAGCTTTACCTACGACGGCGATACTCCCGCCACCTCCCGGCGCAGCATACGCCGGGCGGGACAAATAGTGATCACCAACCCGGACATGCTTCATACGGGGATTCTCCCCCACCACACCAAGTGGGTACATCTTTTCGAGAATTTGAAATACGTGGTGATCGACGAGCTCCATACCTATCGCGGCGTCTTCGGGAGCCACGTGGCCAACGTATTGCGCCGACTGCAGCGGATCGCCCGCTTCTACGGTTCTTCGCCGAAGTTCGTCACCTCCTCGGCTACCATAGCCAATCCCGGCAACCTGGCGGAACGTTTGATCGGTCTTCCTTTCACATTGATAGACCGATCCGGAGCCCCGCGGGCCCCAAAACACGTCGTCCTTTACAATCCCCCCGTGGTCAACGAGGAGCTGGGGATAAGGCGAAGTTCAATTCTCCAGGCGCGCGACATCTTGAAAGAGTTATTGGGAAACGGTATCCAGACCATCGCCTTTACCCGCAGCAGGGTTCAATCTGAGGTACTGCTTTCGTACCTCAGGGAGGCACTCCCCCGGGTAAATGTCCGCGGCTATCGCGGGGGTTACCTACCCGGGCAACGTCGCGAGATCGAACGCGGTCTTCGGGAGGGGGGAATCCGCGGAGTGATTGCCACCAATGCCCTAGAACTCGGGATCGACATAGGATCGCTGGAGGCCGCGGTACTCGTCGGCTACCCTGGTACCATCGCAAGTGCCCTGCAGCAGATGGGTCGCGCTGGCCGCAAGGACTCCCCCTCACTGGCGATCCTCGTGGCCTCTTCAAGCCCCCTGGATCAGCATCTGGTAACCCATCCGGACTATTTCTTCGGGCGTTCCCCCGAAAGGGGCCTCGTACAACCGGATAACCTTCTCATCAGGGTAAGTCACCTAAAATGCGCGGCCTTCGAACTACCCTTCACCGCCGGAGAAGTGGCGGACGATCAGGATTTGCGGGAAATCCTCGACTATCTTTCGGAGCGCCGCATCCTCCACGCTTCGGAAGATCGCTGGCACTGGATGACGGAAGGCTTTCCCGCGGAGGACATCAGTTTGCGCTCCGCTTCCACCGGAAACGTCGTAATCATCGACACCACCGAACCCCAACCGCGGGTAATCGGCGAGGTCGACGAATTCAGCGCCCCGATGCTGCTGCACGATGAGGCGATATACATCCACGACGCCACCCAATACCAGGTGGAGAGCCTGGATCTGGAGGAACGGAAGGCCTTCGTTCGCCGGGTGGACGTGAATTACTACACCGACGCGACCTACGCGGCCGATACCGCCGTGCTCGACGTCCTGAGGAAGGAAGGCCGCGGGCTTTCCTCACGGTATTACGGCGAGGTCAGGCTCACCGCTCAACCCACCACCTTCAAGAAGATCCGTTTCGGAACGCACGAAAACCTCGGCTGGGGCAAAATATTTCTCCCTCCACGAAATATGCACACCACGGCCTATTGGATGACGCTCGAAGAAGATCTCGTCTCCGGGTTCACACCTGGGGAACTGGAGGCCGGCCTGATGGGTCTTCGAAACCTCCTGGCCGAAGTGGCGCCGTTATTCCTCTCCTGCGACCGCCGAGACCTGTACTCCGTGGCACAAATACGTTCCCCCTTCACCGAAAGGCCCACCATCTTCCTGTGTGACGCCTATCCCGGCGGGGTTGGCCTCGCAGAGATGCTTTTTGCGCTGGAGGGTGAACTGCGAAAGACGTGTCTGCAGGTTCTGAAGGACTGTATCTGCCGGGACGGGTGTCCCTCCTGCGTCGGTGCCCCCGCGGAGGTGGGCACCCGCGCTCGCGAGATCGCACATCGCATCCTCGATAGGTTGGAGGTGGGATCCGGTGTCCAACCTGAGAAGGAGACTCGAACGACTGGCCGGGCCAACTGACCGAGACGAATCTCGTTTCGCCGAGAACGGACGACGTCCCATTCCGGCCGATTTCCATAGGGATGGAGATTCCGGTATCGTCCCCCGGCGAACCGTCTTTCACCGTAGAGACCTTACCGCACACCACCTGATCCGCGATATGGATCTTTTGGGCTCCGGCGAATCCCCCGAAGACTTGACCGAAATAGTTTTGCTCGACCTGGAAACCACCGGCCTATCGCGCGGCACCGGAACCCTTCCCTTTCTGAGTGGGACGGCAACGCTAGGTTACGAGGGAATCCGGGTGGTGCAGTATTTCCTTTCAGATCCCGCGCACGAATCCGCCTACCTCGCGGCCGTCTCGGACCATCTGCGGGACTACCGACACGTGGTTACCTTCAACGGAAAGAGCTTCGACCTGCCGCTTTTGCAAAATCGCTACACCCTGAACCGCATGGAAGCACCGTGCTTTTCGGCCCACTCGGATCTCTTGCCGCCGGCCCGTCGTCTTTGGTCCCAAGTGCTCAGCAGCTGCAGCCTTACATCCCTGGAGGAACACATCTTAGGACGCCCCCGTGCCGGAGATATTCCGGGAAGCGAGATTCCCGCCCGCTACTTCGATTACCTGGCAGGCGGATCAACCGATATGATAGACGAGATCGTCCGCCACAATGAACTAGACCTCCTCGCGACGGCCGACCTGCTCTTTCGCATACTCCGCCCCCTGGGTGAGCCGACGGCGGCGGCGGAGCATCTGGCCATCGCCCGAATGGCGTCGAAATGTCGACGGCAGCGTCTGGCGCAGGAGCAGCTCGAAACCGCAGCGGACCGTGCCGTCGGGGAACGCGACTATCTCGGCGCACTGCGGGAACTAGGCTTCCTTTGGCGCCGTCGCGGCGACTACGAGAAGGCGGCCCCCCTTTGGCGCCAGGCGGTGGAGCTTATCGAAGCGGGGATTACCCCGCCCTATCCCATCAGCGAGACCCACGTAGAGGTGGCCAAATATGCAGAGCACCACATTGGAGACCTCGAAATGGCCCTCGACTACACCAACCGCGCCCTCGCCCTGTTACAATCCCGATGCTCCCAGTTCGCGCGAGAGGTTGAGGACCTTGAATACCGGCGCGCCAGGTTGCTTAGGCGAATGGGTCATCGACCGGCAAAATGAGTAAGGGACCCCCTGGGTCCCCATCTTTCGCACGTTGTTCCTTTGGCTGTCTCTCAGGAAGGGGGCGATTCCAGCAGGAATACCAGATCCCGGGGGGAGTCGGCACGGACGGTATCCTCGTCAGTATCGTTCACCAGGATTTCGAGTTCCGCCGGGTTCCCGGCCCGTATGGATATCTCCCGGGCGGCGCTCCAGCTTTGGCTCGCCCCCGCCTCCAGGGTCATATCTCTCGGGCTTCCGTCGTCGACCGTGACGCGGATCCAGCAGTTTTGGGCGGTGGAGAGAGTAACCTTAAGCTCCGTCACCCCGGAGATCTCGTATCGGATGGTCGCGCCCTCCTCGGTCCGCCGCATCGAGGCCTCCGGCTTCGCCTCTTCGCGATTCGCCTCTTCGCCGGGAGGCTGTTCCGGCTCGGGCTCCTCGTTCTCCGCCGTCTCGGATTCCTCGGGTTCCCCATCCTCCCCCTCGTCCGTCGGCGTTCCCTCCTGCTGTGGTGGATCCGGGGCCGTCCAAGGCAGATCCGGGAACACCACGTAGTAGTATATCCCCCCCACGATCATAAGGACTATGAGCAACAACAGGCCGAAAACCCACCCGGTGCGAGATCCTCCGGTGGCCCGTAACGTTATCCCCCGGGAGCCGGGCGTTTCTCGTAGCTTCTTCGTGAGGGATTGATCCTCCTGATCTCGCAACCACTCGCCGTAGGCCTCCAAAACAGGTCGCGGATCCAGGTGCAGCTCCTCGCAATACCTCCTGATGATCCCGCGCGCGTAGGGCCCCGGGGGTAATACCGATGGATTGCTCTCCTCCAGGGCCTCAAGATACCGACCGCGAATCTTTGTACTGTATTGGACCTCGGTCAAGGTAAGGCCCAAAGAAATGCGCCGTTCCTTCAGAGTATAGCCGGCTTCTTCTAAAGACATATCCACTTCCTTCCGAGATCCAAAGACCCAAATCTTCGGTTACGTAACTTCCGTCAAGGCGACAGGCGATTGAGCAATCTCGGGAAGGCTATAGCCTCGCGAACGTGGTCCAACCCGGCAACCCAGGTTAGCAGTCGCTCGATACCAAGTCCGAATCCCGAGTGTTTTACGCTTCCATAACGGCGCAAATCCAGGTACCAGTCGAAGGCTTCCTCGGGCAAATCGTATTCCCGTATCCTGCGTTTCAACAACTCGTAATCGGCTATCCTCTGGCTACCGCCGATGATTTCCCCGTAACCTTCCGGCGCCAGCAAATCCGCGGCGAGCACGACCTCCGGCCGATCCGGATCCGGCTCCATGTAGAAGGCTTTGCATCCCGCGGGAAATCTTTCGACGAAAACCGGCCGATCGAACTCCGAGGCTATGGCCGTCTCGTGGGGTGCACCGAGATCCTCGCCCCATTCCAGTTCCAGATCGTTTTTCGCCAGATATTCGATGGCATCATCGTAGCTCATTCGGGGAAATGGAGCGCGCACCCTCTCCAGCGGTTCTACATCACGCCCAACCGTTTCCAATTCGGCGGGACAGTCCTCGAGAACTCTTTGTACCACGTGCTCGACCATGCGTTCCTGCAGTCGCAGGTTGTCCTCATAGTCG
>CAYLPL010000113.1:0-6094 GCA_964385545.1 uncultured Clostridia bacterium
CACAACTATTCCTGCCTAGTCACTTGAAAAGGGTGATACCTTGACAGACTTATTGATTAGGAATGCTAGGTTGATCGACGGAGTCTCGGATTCACCGAAGACGGGCATGAACATCCTGATTCGAGACGGTAAGTTCGAGCTCGTAGACTCCCATCCGATCGAGGCGCCCGGATCTGAAGTTATCGATCTCGAGGGCAAGACCCTCCTCCCGGGACTCTTCGATTGTCATGCTCACCTCGCCTGGGACGCTCTACAGGACATCCAGTTACAGTCACAAAACGACTCCACCGCCCTGGCAGCGATGAAGTGCACGATGAATATGAGACGCTATCTGGAAACCGGCGTAACCACCATCAGGGACCTGGGAGTACACTGGTTCGGGGTGGAATCCCGAAATGCAGTCCTCAGCGGAACGGTGCCGGGACCCAGGATTCTCGCTTCCGGTCCTCCCATAACCACCACCGGAGGACATTGCTGGTGGTGTGGGGTCGAAGCAGACGGAGCCGATGGCGTTAGACAGATGGTTCGTGACCTCGCCAAAGGCGGGGTGGATCTGGTCAAGGTTATTGCCACCCAGGCATCCCTTGGCTCTTTCCTATTCCCCGGTTCCGCCTCGACCCCGAATCCATCGTTCACCGACGAAGAACTGCAGGCGCTGATACAGGAGTGCCACAACCTGGGCCGCAAAGCCACCGCTCATGCCACCACCCCGGAAGGAGCGCTACAGGCCGTAAAAGCGGGTATCGACTGTATCGAACACGGCACTGATTTCACCGATGAAACCATCGAATTGATGCTGGAAAAAGGGACCTACGTAGTACCCACCTTCTCCGCTTCATGGATGCAGGCGCACTACGGCGACAGGATCGGCATACCCGAAGCCGAGATTGCGCGCCGCAAGAAGATGATCGCCGATCCGGATCGTGCGAAGGGCGTGGCTCGCGCGGCAGCGGCTGGCGTAAATATTGCCGTCGGTACCGATCAGGGTAGTCCCTGTACTCCGCCCGCCTCCCTAATCAACGAAATGGCACTACATGTGGAATATGGGGTCATCGATGATCCCCTTACTGTCATCAATAACGCCACCTCTTCCGCGGCCAAGCTCTGCGGCATCGAATCCTTCGTCGGATCCATCACCGAGGGATTGATGGCTGACTTCGTCGTCGTAGACAAGGATCCCCTCGAGGATCTCAGAAACCTGTATTCACCCTATTTGGTGTTCAAAGAAGGCGAAAAGATTGCGGAAAATGGCAATCTGGTACCGGAAAACCCGCTGTTCTTCACCTAAAATGCCGGCTAACCCTGACACCCCGACCTTCGCCGGGGTGTCAGGACGATAAACGCGGTCAATATCAGGATTGATTCTACCCATCACAAACCCGTCTTCTGCGCTCCTCGGTCGGATCATCGACTTGGGAGACCCGGTATGCCGTACCCGTGAATCTCAACTTCATTGAAAGCCCGAAGGACGCGTTGATAGTAACCGACACTGGAGGGATATGCAGATGAATACATTTGAAGTGCGTCTAACTGGAGATGCCACTCTCCACTACGAGAGAGATCGCGAGACCATCGACAGCGCAATCCACGAAGTCCTGAGAAGTGGCAATTACGTTATGGGGCCCGAAGTCCCCGCCTTCGAGGCAGAGTTCGCCACCTACTGCGGCGTCAATCATGCCGTCGCCGTGACTTCCGGAACCTCCTCTTTGCTGGTGGCATTGATCGCCGCCGGAGTAGAACCGGGGGATGAAGTCATTACCGTAGCCAACGCCGATATGTCGATTAGCCTCGCGGCGATCCACCGACAGGCAAATTTGAAATGGGTCGATATCGACCACCGGACATTCAACATGGACCCGGATAGACTGCGCGAGACGATCTCTGATAATACGCGAGCTGTCGTTGTCGCCCATATGTACGGGCTTCCGGCAGACATGCACACCATCGCTGAAATCGTCTCCGATTTCCCAGATGTTACCCTTATAGAGGATGCCTCCCTGTCTGCGGGAGCTACCATTGACGGTACCAAGACCGGCGCCTTCGGTGATATCGCCTGCTTTAGCTTGGCCTCTGGCAAGGTGTTAGGGGTGGTGGGCAGTGGTGGAATCCTCACCACGAATGATCGCGAAATGTACCGCCGAATCAATTGGGTCCGCCATTACGGTCGATCGCAGTCACCCTACCGACATGATGACCCCATGCCCGAGGGATCGGAACCCAAAGGGACGATCATGCCCGGATTGAACGAGAGACTCGATACGATACAGGCAGCTGTGGGAAGGATTAAACTCCGCCGCCTGGACGAGGATCTGGCTCAGCGCCGTGCTGTCGCCAGGATTTACGACGAACTGCTGGAAGACTCAGCCTGCGAAACCCCCGTAGTACCAAAAGGTTACACGCACAGTTATCGCGTGTATCCCATCACGGTCGCCCCATCCATCCGCGATCGCTTCATCGAGACGATGCAGGCGAGAGGTATTCAAGTCGGGGCTCACTACGTGCCTCCGGACCACCTGCACCCCTATTTTGTGGATCGGGGCAACAAGAGAGGCTTATTACCGACGACCGAGCGAGTTGCCGATTCCATCGCATGTCTTCCCTCACATCAGTACATGAATCCCAAAGCGATCTGGAAGACGGCGGAGACGGCGAGGAAAGTACTGAAAGAGATCTCCTTTTGACCCAAATCGATCTCCAGTTTGTCAGAAGGATGAACAATTATTTCTCGAAGAGGGCAGGATAACAACATTATCTGCCGAAAGATTTCTGACAGGCAAGACTAATTGCGTATTGGAGGGATTGTATCGATGGCCAAACCAAATAAAGATCCCCGCGACAAGAACTTTGTAGGCGTGCAAATTGGCTTGATCAGTTTCGTCGACGAGGGAGTCGAGCCGGTACTCGACATACTGGAGGAAAAATCTCACGTAAACGCGCTTATACCCTCGACGGTGTCCTGGAGCAGGGGCAATGCTGGTCGCGCCACAGACTGGTTCCCGGATCACGGGAAGCAGGAGCCAGATGACCTGCAAGGCGGGGCCATGTTCGACCCCGACCCGCGGTTCTATAGAGCTACGCATCTCAAGGAGTTCAAAGCACCGGATCCGGAATACCAGGGCGTAGATTTCCTCGAGCTTATCACCGAACCGGCAAAGAAACGTGGCATGGGAATATACCCATATTACTGCGAAACCTCTCGTACCGACCCGAGATCCTTAAACATCCCCGGCTGGGTGCATGTACTCGAAGTCGATGCCCACGGTCGCAGGACCGGAAGACCGTGTGTCAATAATCCCGAGTATATCACCTGGTGGCGCTCGGTGATCGAAAACCATTTCAAGAGTTATGACATCGATGGATTCCTTTGGGGTGTGGAACGCAAAGGTCCGATGATGCTGATGATGGACGGACAGGAATCTACCTGCTTCTGTGAGTATTGCCGCCAGAGGGCGCGCGAGTTCGGTTTCAACCCAGAAGAGGCTCGCCGTGGATACCTGAAACTCGAAGAATACTTCGACAAAGTCCGTACCGGGGTTAAGCCCAATGATGGTCACCTGGTTGAATTCTTCCGGATACTACTGCACAATCCTCTCATCTTTGCTTATGAGAAGATGTGGCACGAGAGCCATAAGGACCTCGCCAAGGATCTATACGGTACCATGAAGTGGCTAAAACCGGACGCCTATGTCGGGCAAATGGTATGGCAGTACATCAATACTTTCAACCCGTTCATGCGCGCTCAATTCGATCTTTCGGAGTTCAAACAATTCGCCGATTGGATTAAGCCGGTTATGTATCATGTAGCTGCCGGCCCTCGATTCCACGGAATAGTCAAGGGCTACACAAAATCTATCCTCGGTGACTTCGAGGAACCCGAGGCAACGGATCTCCTTTACCGCATCTTACAGCTCGACGAAGCACCTTTTCACGAGCTGGAGCATACCGGCTTCAGCGCCGATTACGTGTTCAATGAGACGGCACGCACCGTACGGGAGGTCAGTCCACAGGTTCAGGTTTACCCTGGTCTCGGCGTAGGAGTGCAGGGAATCGGTGATGTGACGGCTACACCCGAAGACATAAAGGAAGGTGTGCGTGCGGCGTACGAAGGTGGCGCCACGGGTATCACCATCTGCCGCAACTACTCGGAGGCCAATCTGGCCGATATGGCCGCCGTCGGAGAAGCCTTAGACGAGCTCGGCATAGGGGAGACGATCCCCGAAGGCATCAGCAAAGTCGATGTCCAGCGTAAGGTCACAGACACGGGAGCCGAAGAAGACGTCTTCTAACCCCCGGCAACACCCCCTCCCATCCCTCCCGCGGATTACTTCCACTCGCGGGAGGGTAACTTATTCTGCGAGAGGCCTATTGTAACCGATACCGGACCACACGCGTGTAGCAGCGAAACGAAGGAGGTTCATGGCATGCTCAAGTTCGCGGTAGCTGGAACGGGTTTCGCCCGAAAAGTCGTTTTGCCCGCTCTTCAGCGGCATCCGAATACCGAAGCCATAGGGATATCTAGCGGGCACAGATCCCGGGCGGAAGAGGTTGCCCGGGAATACGGCGTGAAAAACCATACCACCCGATTCTCGGAGCTTCTGGACCTAGAACCCGACGCCGTAATAATTACTACACCTCCCGATCTTCACCATTCGATGAGCATGGCCGCGCTGCAGCGGGGTATACCCGTGATTTGTGAAAAACCGATGGCCCTGGATGTTAATGAGGCCAAAGAGATGTGCCGCACCGCCCGCGAAAGCAACCTCTTGGCCGCGATAGACTTTGAGTTTCGCTATCTTCCAGTCAGGGCGCGAATGAGCCAGTTGATTGGCGAGGGCTATCTCGGAGAGATCACCTTCATATCCCTCTCTTCTTTCGCTACAAACCGGGCAAATCCCGAGAGCCCGTGGACCTGGTGGTCGGACGCTACACGAGGTGGCGGTGCGCTGGGTGCCTCTGCTTCTCATTTCCTAGACGCCTTCATCGGGTGGGCGGGACCAATCGAGGAGGTTATGGGATCCTTGACCACGGTGGTGGATAGCCGCCCCGACCATTCGGGCAGAGTGCGCCGAGTCGACGCCGACGACAGCTACTCCGTGGCGATTCGCTTCGAATCCGGAGCATCTGGCAATATGGTCTACTGCTCCGCCGCAACCCATGGAAGACCCCTCGAAATCGCCGTGTACGGTACCGATGGAACTCTAATCAACTACGGCGACGAGGTGCTATGGGGTGGCAAGTTAGGCAAAGAGCTGCAACCTCTGGAAATCCCGGATGAACTTAGACTATTGCCCGATGGATCCCACGAAGAAGAGATAGCCGACGGATACTGGCTACAGCCCCCTTTCTTGAGATTGCTACATGATTTCGTATCCGGCATCGAAGGGGGAAAATACCGGGGACCCTCTTTCGAAGACGGCATGAACGTGCAGCGCGCACTGGACGCTGTTCGTTTCTCCCATTCGACAGGATGGATCAAACCGTGAAACGCCAGGAGGGAACCACCGATCCAGTGGTTCCCTCCTTGAAGTGCACCTCTTGATTGACACTTCGAGCACACGCTATCCCTCGTCGGCCCACTCCAATAGTCCCGGGAAATCGTCGGATATGCCCATTTCCCGAAGAATTAGATCCTTGGGTATACCCCGCTCACTCCAGCCCATCATGCCATAGTAAACTCGGAGGGCTTCTTCAATATCATCCTCGTCTATACCGACTCCTGCGAGAATTCCATTTCGAAGTGGCTCGAGAAAACGGCGCGGCAGTTTATCTTCTTCGAACGACATTCCCTCGCGAACATTAGACATCCTGGTGAGATTTACGCAGCGCTGGCCGACCTTCATAAGTTCCCAGAGATTGGTGTCCCAACCGCTAACGGCGCGGACCAGGTCCACCATCATATCTATAGGAATCAGACTCCTCGGGGCGAACCCGAAATAGCAAATGCCCAGGCTATCGTAGAGACTCCAAAGGAAGTGCATGTAGAGGTAGAGACGGATCTTGCCAGAACCCAGATCTGTGCTTTGCAACGGTTCCAATACACCCAATGCCTCCGCCGCCTCCATACCCGGTGCCTCTTCAGTAACAAAAAGGCCAT
>CAYLPL010000114.1:0-5343 GCA_964385545.1 uncultured Clostridia bacterium
GAACTGCACCCCATCCAGGCCCAGGCCTTCGAGGATTTTCCCAATACGTTCGGGTGTCTCGTCGACGAAGACCCCAATCAATAGTGGCCTTCGATTATCCGGCAGGGAATCGAGATCAGCCACTATGGCTTGGGCCTCGCTTTCTTTCACGTGGCGGGGAGTGTTTGGATAGAAATTCAAACCTATCATATCTGCGCCCGCCCGCGCGCACGCGAGGGCGTCCTCGGGGCGCGTCACGCCACAGATCTTTATTCGTACCCGGCTCATTGGTGAACCTCGCTTCCCGAGAGGAGATCCCGCACCGTCGCCGCCGGGTCGGAGGAGCGTACCAACATTTCCCCTACCGGCACGCCGCGGGCACCGGCCGCCCTCATTCGTCTTACGTCCGCCGCAGAGTGTATCCCGCTTTCTGCCACCAGTATGCTGGCATCGGAAGCGCCGGGGGCGAGGGATTCGAAAGTCTGCAGGTTGACGCTGAAGTCGGACAAATCCCTGTTGTTTATACCCACCAGCCCGGCCTGGAGGTTGCGGACACGTCGCATTTCGTGGGCGTCGTGTACTTCCACCAGGGCATCCATCCCGAGATCTTCGCCCAATTGGGAAAGCTCCCGCAGGGTATCGTCCGACAGTATTGCGGCGATGAGAAGAATGGCGTCGGCCCCGGCAGCCCGCGCTCGGTATACCTGGTACGGACAGAAGATGAAGTCCTTGCAAAGCAGCGGGACCTCCACCGCGGAACGTACGCTCCGCAAATCGTCGAAACTCCCCTGGAAGTAATCGGGCTCGGTTAGGACGGAGATGGCGTCGGCACCGCCGTCGACGTAGGCTTTGGCCAACTCGAGCGCATCGAGAGCTTCCTTGATGAGACCCCGTGATGGAGAGGCGCGCTTCACCTCGGCAATCAGTGATATTGGCCGAGCGGAGAGAACCTCGGACAGGCGGGCACCCCGGGGCGCCGACAGGGCAACCGAGCGTACCTCGGCCATGGGGTACGCTTCCCGAATGCGATCCATGGCCTCGCGCCGAGTCTTCAGAATTCGGTCGAGGATGGTGGGATTCACGAATGCTTCACTCCCCCCGGGCGGAGGCGAGGTCGCGGGTCATCTCGATCAAGGTGTCCAGCTTCTCGAGCGCGGCCCCGCTTCCGATTACCTCCCGTGCCATCTCCAGTCCCTCGCTGATGTCCGGGGTGACTCCCGCGGCGACGAGGGCCCCGGCAGAATTGAGGAGGACCACGTCACCTTTCGGACCGTCCTCCTCGCCCGAGAGGACTCCGCGAAGTATGCGAGCGTTCAACTCCGGTTCACCGCCGACCAAATCGGATATGTGTGCCCGCTCGAGCTGAAAGTCGAGGGGGTTGAGGTCGTAGGTGTTGACTTCGCCATCCACATAGTGGCTGACTCGGTTGGGACCCGTGGTGGTCAGTTCATCCATATTGCCGTACCCGCAAACTACGATGGCCGAGGTGGAACCGAGCAACCCGAAGATTCCCGCCAAGAAATCGGTGAGGTCCGGCGCAAATACCCCGGTCAGCTGACGATTGGCGCCGGCCGGATTCGTGAGGGGACCGAGGATGTTGAAGATCGTGCGAACGCCGATGGCGCGTCGCGGTCCAACCGCGTGGCGCATGGCGGGATGCAACTTCGGGGCGAAGAAGAAACCGATGCCGATTTCGTCGACGCAGCGCCCCACCTGCTCGGGGCTGAGATCCAAGGGCATACCGAGCTCCGCCAGGACGTCGGCCGAGCCGCATTTCCCGGTCACGGCGTGATTGCCGTGTTTGGCTATTCGGACTCCGGCGCCCGCGGCTACAAAGGCCGTGGCGGTGCTGATGTTGAAGGTTCCTGAGCCATCGCCACCGGTTCCGCAGGTATCCAGGAGATCTCCCCGGGTACGGATGGGGATCTTCACCGCGTTTTGGCGCATCGCACGGGCACTACCCACTATTTCCGATTCGGTCTCACCCTTCATACGCAGGCCCATTAGAGATGCTCCGATTTGCGATTCTTCGCTCTCTCCCCGCATTCTTTGGTTCATTACCGCCTCGGCCCCCTCTTCCTGCCGGTGGCCGAAGCGGCTGATGATATCTATAGCGCGTCGTATGTCCATGGTGTCGGTCGCTTCCTTTCGGACCGCCAGCGTCGGCGGATGGTTTACCAAATCCTACGTAAAGACAAAACCCCTCCTCATCTCAAGGACGAGGAGGGGTCAAATTCCCGCGGTGCCACCTTGTTTAAGTGGGAATTCTTCGATAAGTATTCCCACTTCTCTTCGTGATGCGCGCCGAGACGGTCGACGTACACCAGCACCGGTTAACGGAGGTGTTCCGGTGGGGCTAATCTCGGGATCGATTTCACCCGCACGACTCCCCGGGCCATTCCGCGCTGGCAATTTCGCGTCGCCTTCACAGCGGCCGGCGACTCTCTGGGCGCCACCTTTGCGCGTACTCTTCCGGATCAAAGCCAGTAATATGGGTTAGTATGTCGAAATTAGCAGTAGCGGCCCACGGTGTCAAGGGATGGTGGCCTCTTCGGTGGCCCGACGTCGTTCTTCGCGACGGCTCTGTTTGGACGTATCCCTTCGGATAATAGTGGATCTTGAAGTGACATCGTCGTGAAATGTGGTAGGTGACCCGATATGACTGTAAACATAAAGGGGGCGTAATGCTTTCGAGGCGGGGATTTGTGGCCATCATGTTCCATCGCGGTTGCTTTGAGGAGGAAGCCAATGTCCCGAGATGATCCCAGGTTCACCTTTTGCCTCCTGGCGGATACCCACATCAATTCCGGCCCCGAACTCGTGACCGAAGACTATTTGCGGGGCGTCAACAAGAGAGTGGAATGGGTAATAGATGATATTCGTCGGCTTCGGCCGTCATTCGTAATCCACCTGGGGGACATAATCCAACCGGTGCCGGGTTCACCAGAGCGAGCCCGCGCGATTTCTGTGGCGAAACGGGTCATGAGTGGATTGACGGTGCCCACCTACTATCTACCGGGAAACCACGATATTGGCGATAAACCCGCCCGGTGGGTACGGGCACCGGGGGTAGATGCAGGTAATATCAGCGCCTTCGAAGAGGATTGGGGGCCGTCATTTCAATCCTTCGACTGCGAAGGGTGTCATTTCGTCTTGCTGAATTCTCCCGTGATGAACGCGATTGGCTCGATGGATTCGCCTCAGCGATCGTGGTTGCAGCGGGACCTGCAGCAACACCGGGATCAGAGGATGTTTTTCTTTTCGCACTACATGCCCTACCTGAACCGTCCCGACGAGGAAGAGAATTACGAGGCCATAGATGATCCCTGGCGTGGAGATCTCCTGAGGATATTCCGGGAGTTTTCGGTTGAAGCGATCTTTTCTGGACACACCCACAACTTATTTGTGGATCGTTATGGTGACACGGACCTTTATACCCTCCCGTCCACGTCCTTCTACCGCGCCGAGTTCAACTCGCTTTTTGTGGCGGAGCCCGCGACAGACGACTTGGGCAAGCTGGGCTATTTCGAAGTGGCGGTGTATTCCGATAGACACGCCGCCAGATTGATTCGCCTTCCCGTTGCAGGCGGGACTTGCGATAGAGTTCCTCCCATTACGATGCCGGGAATGCGGGAGTCTTCGGTGGCACCGATGGGGATCTACGCCGATGTCGCGTTGGCGCAACGCGTCCGGCTCCCGGCGTCCGTCGCAGCGAAGGAGTTTTCCCGAAAGATTGTGCGCGATGATCACCTGCTCTGGGCTTTGAAGGAGTTGCCCGCCGGTGCCCTGAGGGTCCCGGTTCGGGACCTGGTTGATCGGGATGTCTTAGCGCGTTTGGAACATCTGGCCGACGATGGCTGTCGCCTCCACGCTTTCGGGTTCCTCGGTGATTGTCAACGAGTGCTAAAGACTAGTGGAGTCTTGGGACGGATATCCGGTCTCGAGATTCTCTCCCCCGGGCCGAATCTTGAAAATGTGATGAAAGAGATCCGATCGTGGCCGGTTGCGGCCGACCTGCCGACATATCTTGCGCCGATTGCTTCTTGGGCCGATGAATGGCACCTCGAGGGGACTGGACGTTCAGTAACGGTGGGTCTAAGCCCGGGTGATCCCAGGTGCGAACAGATATCGAGGATCGTCGCCAAGATGGGATTCGGCCTCGCCTTTTACGTGGACGAGGAGGAGGATGTCCTGGATGGTTTTGCGAAGATAGATCGGTGTTTGGGAGTTCCGGGTATTCCCTCGATTGTAACCGTCGCCGTGAGGTCTGAATCGGAGCTGGAATTGTGCAACCGCGTCGCAATGCTTCTGGTGAGTGCCTTCGCCCGCAAGAATCCGAAAGTCTTCATCGAAGGGATTACCGATTGGGTCTGGGGACGGAAGAAGACCCCGGGTCTTTTGGATAACCGCTACAATCCGCGTCGGGCTTACTTCGTTTACCGCCATCTCCACAGCATCCTGGAGCTATTTGGTACTGCGCGAATTACGAGTATCCACAATCGGCCGGGGGAAATGCAGACCCTCACTTTGAAGAACGCTTCCGATAATGAGTCAGCACTTTATCTTCCCTTAAGAGATGACGTCATAGCGGTTACAAAAGGGAAGTTGATCGATTTGTCCTCCGGGTCGGTGCTGTCGCGCGGGTGCCTCAGGGGACCAGCTCTCGAGATACGCCGCGAGCCCGGGGCACCTTGCTTTCGAGAGTAACATCGTCACTTTGCCGACTGCGGGGACATCTTTGGGTCTTTGGGTTACTGTGCGATCGTCCGTCGGGGTACGCGGGGTTCCTCGGTCCCGGGCGCAGTCGCATATTTGCAAAAGGGCAGGCCCTTTAGTGGTAGGAATACTACCCTACCCGGGAAGGATTGGTGTGGGTGCTTAGATAAATCGAAGAATTGGTAAAGGTTCGCTGTGGATGTGGACAGTGCCGGGTGCTCCCAATCCGGACCAAACTAGGGAAGTTGGTGCACTTGTGAAGACAGCAGTGGTTACTGGTGGAGCGCACGGTATAGGTAGAGCTGTCTGCCAACGGTTTGCCAAAGAGGGTTATCACGTTGCCGTTTTGGACATAGAAGAGGAGGCTGGGCAGTGGGTCGCGGACTCCATAAATGAAACAGGCGGGAGTGCTAGATTCTATGCCACTGATATCGGGGACCCAGACCAGGTACAATCTGCTGTGGATGCCGTTTTGGAAGAATCGGGGGGCATCGATGCGCTGGTGAGCAATGCGGCGATCATCAATCGCGGCACCCTGGAGACCCTTTCTTTGGAGGACTGGAATTCGCAGGTGCGCGTCAACCTGACGGGGAGTTTCCTGATCACAAGAGCTGTGGCTTCTCACATGAAGGAACGAGGCGAAGGTGC
>CAYLPL010000114.1:5353-6073 GCA_964385545.1 uncultured Clostridia bacterium
GGGTGGCCACCGTCACCGGTACCGTCGGTGGCGATACCCGGGTGGGCGTTATCGTTACCAAGGGTGGTGTTGTGGCACTGGGCATGTCCGTTGCTTTGGCCCTCGCACCGTTCGGGGTACGCGTGAATGCCGTCGCTCCCGGTACGGTGGCCACGAGGCTGACCAGACCTGCGTTATCTGATCCAGATCGCGCTCCGAATATCCTGGCAGGGATCCCGTTGGGTCGCCCCGCCGAACCGGAGGATATTGCTGATGTCATCCACTTCCTGTGTTCCGACTATGCCAGGTACATGACGGGTTCGGTGGTCACGGTCGATGGAGGTATCTGCGCCTCTCCGTGAGGATGTCCTCGGTGCCGCATTAACTGATCGCGGAAAGATGGTGCCTACACCTACCCCCTATGGTGACCGGTCGCGAGATAGAAAACCGATTGGCATTGAACTCGCGCAAGATGTCTTCAGATCCGAAGGCACCGAGTTGCCAACGAGTCTTAGCGGCGAGATTGATGGGACCAGGTGCACCTTTGCCGCGAACACATGATTAGTCGCGATTCGGCGGTATTGCCTGGTGGGGAGGGGAGGGCCCGGTTGCATGTATTCGCACCATTCTCATCGTCAGCAGAAATTCCGACTTCCGTGCAGGCGATTCATCTTGTGCCTATCACGAGCGCGGGACGACATCTATGACTTCGAATGTCGATTCCACCAAGGCGTGACATTT
>CAYLPL010000115.1:0-6043 GCA_964385545.1 uncultured Clostridia bacterium
CACGGTGGTAAACGTATTTGCCTCCCCGATCGTCCACGCGCAGCAGCTGCTCGTCATCTTCGGGAAGACCGAGGCCGGGTGGGCCAACGCTAAGAAGGTTTTGCTCGGGGTTTCCGCGGCCGTCTTGGGCTGGATCGCCCTCATGGCCTTCACACCGCTCGGCAGCCTGATCTACCTCGACCTGTTCGGCGCTCCGGCCAGTTTGATGGACGAGATCGCCCTTTTAATCCGCATATGTCTCTTCTTACCTTTGGTTTACGCCCTTCGGGCGTCGGCCAACGCCTCGCTAATGTTACAGCGGCGCACCTCGATGATGACCACCTCGCTTTTAGTCCGTCTGGCGGTCATGTTCGTGATGACGATATTCTTGCCCCGGACGTCGCTTCCGAGCATAGCCGTGGGGACGATCATCTGGGTGGGTGGTATCGGGGTCCAGGCCCTGGCCGGGACGGTTTTTGCCGCCACGGGGCGTTCCCGTCACGTAACGCGGGACGAGGATGAGGATGCCTGCTCCATCGGGGATTGTCTTTCGGTCCTTTGGCCGCTGGTTTTAAACGGTTCTTTGATGATGCTGACGCTACCGGTCATAAACGCCGGTCTGTCCCGGACGGTCAATCCGGAACGCAGCTTGGCGGTCTTCCAGGTTGCCTGGAATCTCGCATGGATGTTCGTCGCTTTCATCCAAAACAACTTCAGGCAAACGGTCGTCGTCTTCTTGGAGAATGCCGAGTGGCTCGAGGCCTTGAAGAAGGTCAGTTTGTGGATTCAAAGTGCGGTTTCCGGTCTCATGTTCTTGCTGGTGATCACCGGGGGCGCCGATTTCATCATGCTGAGAATAATTGGTGTGGACGCCGACCTGGTCACGGATGCACGTGTCATACTGCTGATCCTTTCGGCATTCCCCTTCCTGTGCGGAATGATCGAGTACCGGGCGGGGATCGCCATGCGGGCGAGAAATGTCGGGGTCGTCGGATTGGCCAGGGTGATGGACCTGCTCCTGCTCTTGGCGCTGGTTTTCGCCGGGGGCACGCTATTCCCGACACTGGGTGCTTCCATGGGACCGTTGGGAATGGTGGTCGGTGCCGCGGGCAATTACGCCGTACTGCGACTGAGAGGGCCAGAGAAACTCCCCGGGGGTCTCGTGGTGGGGGAGGGGGATTGACCCCCTCCCGAGAAGATTAGCCCATTTGGCCTTCCCGTTTCGCCCGGGACAAGGCGGCGAAGATCTCCGCGCTGGTATGGATACCATCGTAAAAGCAATCCAGCTGCAGGTTTTCGTTCGGCGAGTGGTTGTTCTCGTCGGCGTTGGCGTAGGGAACTCCGACGTGAGGGATACCGAGATGGCGCGGCCAAACCGCGTTCGGAAGACTTCCTCCACTGGACAGGTTGATGTACGGTTCCACTCCCTGGGCACTTTGTATCGCCCCGGCGATAACGGGTATGGACGGATGCTCGGCCGGCGTCCGACTGGCCTCCATCCCCCCGATTCCCCGCACTTGTACTTCCACCCGCGGGTCGATTCCTGCGACGTGACTTCGCAGCTTGGCGACCAAATCCTCAAAGGTTTGGTCCACGACGGTCCGGATGTCTATTCTCACCTCGGCCTCCGATGGAATGATGGTCTTGCTCCCGGGGCCGGTGTAGCCCGATATCATGCCGTTGATGTTGAAGTACGGTTCGAGCATTATCTTGCGATAGTACTCCTCTTTGGACATTTCCACCCGGGGAAGTCCCATGGTGGCCCCGAATTCCTCGGGATCGAAGGGTAGTCTGGATATGATTTCTCGGTCCATTTCACTGACGGGTCTCACGTCGTCGTAAAACCCGTCGATCAGTACTCGACCCGAGGAATCGACGGTGTTGGCGAGGACGTGTATGAGCATCCAGGCCGGATTGGGAGCTACGCCGCCTTTGTTTCCGGAATGATTGTCCCGATCCGCGCCCCGTGCACGCAGGGTCACTCCGATTACACCGCGGTTCCCCAGGCTGATGAGGGGAGCGCCGCTGGGGTGTTTCGTGCCGTCGGATATCAGGACCAGGTCCCCCTGCAGCATCTCTTTGTTAGATGCGACGAAGGTACCCAGGTTGGGGGATCCCGATTCTTCTTCTCCCTCGAATACGAACTTGAGATTCACCGGTGGCGCCTCCCGCGTCTTCATCCAAGCAGATGCGGCCAGGACGTGCGTCAGCAGCTGCCCCTTGTTGTCCCCGGTTCCGCGTCCGAAGAGGCGCCCGTTCCTAATGGTCGGTACAAAGGGTGCACTCTCCCACAACTCGAGCGGTTCCGGCGGCTGTACGTCGTAGTGTCCGTAACATATCAGGGTGGGAGCCCCGGGGTCATCCGAGGATACTTCACCGTAGACCACGGGTTGACCGCCGGTGGGGAGGATGCGGGAGTCGATGCCAAGATCCTGCAATATACCGGCCAAGAGATCGGCGCACTCCTTTACTCCCTCGTCGCGGGCGCTGATGCTCGGCTGCGACACCAGATCGATGAGATATCGAAGAAACTCGTCGCCACGTGCGTTGATGTTGTCGTGGACGTCCTTTCTTTTTGACAAGGGCAACATCCCTTCGCGTAAACGGATTCTCTCACCCTTTTCGACGTCGACTACACGCATCCTAGCATCGGAGGGGATTCGAATGCGCGGGCACGGGTTTAGACTGCTGCGATTACTCCTCTGCGAGAAAACCTTCGCGTTTGAGGGCACCCCGCGCCTTTTCCAGTTGCGACATGGAGTCAAACTCTACTCGATGGAGGTGAACGCCCCCGGTAAGCTCGGATAGCAAACAGATTTCCTCCTCTTCGACTCGCCGTACGAATTCCTCCACATCTTCACGGTCTTTGAGGAACAGGTTTCCGCGCAGATCACCGTAAAGTGGATGCTCCACCGTGACGTCCACCACGCGCAAGCCGGCTTCCACCAGGAGCATCAATTCTGCCCGCGTTTTGTCGGCTCCGTGGCAGACTGCGAGTTGGGCATCGAGCGATCTACCCTTGCGCGTCGTCTGGAGATTGTAGCCCCTGGGAGTTGCGATGATGTCCTCTCCGCGGGCGCGAAGTATGGCGATGTCGGTGACGATGGCCTGCCGGCTGACTCCAAAATCCTCCGCCAACTCCGCTCCGGTTATCGGAGTGGGGGAGATCCGCAGCTTCTGAACTATGGCTTCCCTGCGGTTTCCTACCAAGGGGAACCCCCTCCTTCCACGATCGCGAACATGTTCTGCAGGGCGGTCAGGGCACCGGGCCTCAACGAATCTGAGAGGTCCACCTTCCGCTCCGGGCGGCCCTTGATGATGTCTTGCAGGGTGTCGAGAAGATCATCGGCGGCCATAATGTGCATGTCGCGACAGACGCGGGGAGAACCGAGGTCTTCGATTACCCGATCCGGATACAACTTCTTCATATGATCGACGAGATTCGTTTCGGTTCCCACAGCCCATCGGACAGCTGAATCGGATCGTGCCACAGCGCGGACCATGTGTGCCGTCGAGCCCATTTCGTCGGCCATCTCACAGATCCCCGGGTCGCATTCGGGGTGAACCGCCACTCGAGTGTGGCCTTCTCTTCGAACTGCGATGACATCCTTCGGGGAATATTGGGTGTGTACCGGGCAGCTACCGCGCCAAAGAATTACCCTCGCATCCTCCGGGGAGCGGTCGCCGAGGAATCGGCGCGTTGCCGGATCGAAGGTGACGACATTTGCAGGTTCCACCGCCAACATTCTCGCGGTGTTGGCACCCAGGTTGCGATCCGGGAAGAAGAATATGCGTGCTCCCGTCTTTAGCACCGCCCGGAAGACGTCCATCGCTGAAGATGAGGTGCAGGTAGCGCCGTCGCGCTCTCCGCAAAAGGCCTTCAGTTCGGTAGACGAGTTCACGTAGGTTATGGGTATGGTGTCCCCCGAAATATCGCCCAGAAGCTGCCAGGCGCCCTCGACGTCATCGATCCTTGCGCAATCCGCGAGCGGGCATCCGGCCTCCGGACGCGGCAGATAGACGTTGCGTTCCGTTCCGGCAAGAAGAGAGGCCGTTTCGGCCATGAATCGCACTCCGCAGAATATGAGATGCCGCGCGGTCCGATTCCGGGATGCTACTTGGGCGAGTTGCAGAGAATCCCCGATCTCGTCGGCGAAACGTCGTACTCCTTCGGGAGCGTAATAGTGGGCCACCACGGAAACGTCATGGCCCAGCCGGTGGCGCAGTCTGGATATTCTCCGTTCGATCTCTATGTCCATCGATTCGATGCCTCCAGAATCATGCTCAAATCTACGGCCGGGGCGGAGTGCGTCAAAAAACCCATGGAAATAAGGTCGACGCCGGTTTGGGCCACGCTCAAGAGGGTACCTTCTTCGATTCCACCTGAGGCCTCCACGGGGATGCGGCCACCGACCATCTCAACTGCCTCGCGCATCGCATCTATCGACATATTGTCCAAAAGGAGGGCATCCGCCCCGATTTCCAGGGCTTGGCGTACTCCCTCGCGATCGGTCACCTCTACCTGCACCAGGATCGTGTGTCCCACGTAATCCTTTGCCCGGGAGACGGCATTGCCGATCCCTCCAGCCGCCGCGATGTGATTCTCCTTTAGGAGAACGCCACCGGATAAATCAAATCGGTGGTTGAAGCCACCCCCCATTCTGACGGCGTACTTCTCGAGGGCGCGCAACCCGGGCGTGGTCTTGCGCGTATCGATTATGCGTACGGGGAGATTTCCGAGGGCGTCGACGATCCTGCGGGTCACCGTCGCGATACCCGAAAGATGCGTGAGGAAGTTCAACGCGACTCTCTCCCCAGAAAGGAGGGCGTCGATCCGTCCCTCGACCCTGGCCACCACGTCGGTTGCGTCAAATCTCTGACCGTCCTCCACGTCGGCACGATAGTTCGCCCCGGGATCGAGCCGTCGAAACACCTCCCTGGCCACTTCTGATCCGGCGATCACGCCGCCGGTGCGGGCCGTTATGGTCGCTTGTGCACCAACGCTACCATGGACTACCGCCTCCGTAGACAAATCTCCCCAGCCGAGATCTTCGTCGAGGGCCGTTTCCACGACCCTCTGAATGGTAATAGGATTCATTGAGACCTCTCTTTCGACATGTCACTTTGACCCTCATATTCTCCTGTCATGTCAGGTGTCATGTCAACACGAGAATCTGCCAATACAAAGGAGTGCGCGGCAAAAGCGAGAAGCTCAGTATAATGCGAAAGAACGAGAGGGGGAGATCTCTTGGACATCTTCACAACCGAAGATCTGCTCAGTATCATGCAATATCAAGAGCCCTACTGCGTATCCCTGTTCATGCCGACGCATCGCGCGGGGCCCGAGGTTCAGCAAGACCCCATAAGATTCAAGAACCTGTTGAAAGAGGCCCGGGAAAACCTGGTGGCCCTGGGCTTGCGAGGACCCGAGGCGGACGAAGTCTTGGAAAAGCCCCGTCAACTGGGTTCTGATTCCATGTTCTGGAGGCACCAGAGCGACGGCCTCGCCCTGTTCGTGGCGCCCGACTTTTGGAATTACTATCGTGTGCCGAGGCAGTTTTCGGAAATGGTTTCGGTCGGTGAGCGCTTCCTGATCAAACCGCTACTACCATTGATCACGGGAGACGGTAGGTTTTACCTCCTGGCCATCAGCCAGAACGAACTGCGCCTCTTCCAGGGATCCAAGTTTAGCCTCACCGCCGTAGAGGATACGGGCAACATGCCCGAGAACCTGGCCGACGCCCTCAAGTACGATGATCCCGAGCCCCAGCTGCAATCCCGTATAGGTGGGCCGGGGCGCGGCGGCCGGGGAGCGGCGATCGTCCACGGACACGGAGACGCCTCGGAGGAGGCGAAAAGTGACATCTTGCGGTATTTCGAACTGGTGGATAACGGTTTAACCGAGCTGCTGGCGGGGGACAACGCTCCCCTCGTACTCGCCGGTGTGGATTATCTTCTACCCATCTATCGAGAGGCCAACAGCTATCCGCACTTGCTCCAGGAGGGCGTTCGGGGCAATCCGGACCGGAAGACGGAGGAGGAACTCCACCGCGATGCGTGGGAG
>CAYLPL010000116.1:0-5999 GCA_964385545.1 uncultured Clostridia bacterium
CGAAGGGCCTTCGGGGGATCGCTTTTTGGGAGGAATGGCGGTCGTCGGTGGGGAAATCTCAAGGTTAGCCCCCCAAAAGGTGGGCGCTGCCCGGAGGGAGCTGAAGGCTGGCGACATGATTTCCGATTGGTTGCGACGCGTGCGTCCGGAATCGACCGTGGACATCTCACCCGCGGAGGGCGAGATGTCAGAGATTCCCGTCGACGTGATATCCCCTAATCCCTATCAGCCCCGCCAAACGTTCGATGAAGGAGCCCTTCGGGAACTGGCTGACTCGATAGTTCGCGTGGGCGTCTTGGAGCCGGTATTAGTCCGACCGCATCCGCAAAGGCAGTCACGTTATCAACTCCTAGTAGGGGAGAGGCGGCTGCGGGCCGCCAAGATCGCCGGACTCGAGAGTATTCCCGCGGTGGTGCGTTCGGTCGACGAAGGTGATATGGCGCTCTTGGGCCTGATCGAGAATCTCCAGCGCGAGGATTTGCATCCACTGGAAGAGGCGGCGGCCATGCGCAGAATGCTCGAAGAGTTTGCCGTAACCCAGGAAGAACTGGCCCGTGGTTTGGGATTGAGCCAGTCGACCATCTCCAACAAGTTGCGTCTGCTACGGCTTCCCGAAGCGGTTCGGCGGACGGTGGTTCAAAACGGGTTAAGCGAACGTCATGCCCGTTGTCTACTCCAATTGACCAGCGAGGATGCCCAAATGCGGGTTGCCCGCGAGATCGTCTCCGAAGACCTTTCAGTTAAGGCGACCGAGGACCGCATTCGCGCGATGCTCGAAGGTCCCGGACGACAACCAGCGCGCCGACGCGTCAAGGGCATCGTCCGTGATCTCAGGATCTTTCGAAACGGCCTGCTACAGACGATCACCGCTATTCGCAAGGCCGGGTTCGAGGTGGAGGCGCGGGAACGTGATCTCCAGGAGGGTTTCGAGATGGTTATACGAGTGACGGGGCGCAATGAGGAGTCCGAGAAGGGATCGGATAATGGGTAAAGTCATAGCCGTGGCGAATCAGAAGGGCGGGGTTGGCAAGACCACCACCGCGGTGAATCTTGCCGCGTGTCTGGCGGAGGGCGAGGGCCAAAACGTTCTCCTCGTCGATTCCGACCCACAGGGTAACGCGACCAGCGGGGTCGGCATTGACAAATCGCGAGTGAGCGACAGCATCTATGATGTGCTCATCGATGGTATACCGGCGCGTAGGGCGATCAGGGCGACTAACATCCGTAATTTGCGCGTTATCCCCTCTACCATCGACCTAGCTGGTGCGGAGATCGAATTGGTTCCGCTCATATCCCGAGAGACGCGGCTTGCGGATGCCCTAAAGGGAACGCGCGATGAGTTCGATTTTACGTTCATAGATTGTCCTCCGAGCCTCGGATTGTTGACCATAAACGCCTTGAGTGCGGCCGATTCGGTGCTAATACCGATCCAGTGTGAGTACTACGCGTTGGAGGGCCTAACCCAGCTACTCAGTACCATCCGATTGGTACAGAAGAATTTAAATCCCTCCCTGCAGATCGAGGGTGTGGTGCTCACCATGTTCGATGGCCGGACCAATCTCAGTATCGAGGTCGCCGACGAAGTCAAGCGGTATTTTCGCGACAAAGTGTTTCGCACGGTAATTCCGAGAAACGTCCGACTTAGTGAAGCACCGGGACACGGAAAGCCCATCATTCGCTACGATGCGAGCTCCCGGGGTGCCGAGGTGTATTCGGAGTTGGCGAAGGAGATGGTGGAGCATGCCCAAGAAACCGCCACGACTGGGTAGAGGTCTGGATGCGCTGTTGTCCGGGGATCCCGACGAGCCTGGCGATGTACTGTCGCTCGGAATCGGCCGTATCACCCCGAATCCGTATCAACCTCGACGGGACTTCGACCAGGAGCGGTTGCGGGAACTCGCGGAATCGATCGCGACCCACGGCGTAGTCCAACCGATTATCGTACGGCAGGCCGGTGACCAGTATGAGCTCGTGGCTGGCGAGCGACGCTGGCGGGCGGCGAAGTTGGCTGGCCTCAAGGAGATTCCTGCGTTGCTCCAGGAATTAAGCGATCGCGACGTAATGGAGATCGCCCTGATCGAAAACCTTCAGCGGGAGGATTTGAACCCTGTCGAGGAGGCCCGGGCGTACCAGGTTCTTCAGGACGAGTTTGGTCTCACGCAGAAGGAATTGGCAGAGCGCGTCGGTGTAAGCAGACCGCAGGTCGCGAACATGTTGCGGCTTTTGCACCTACCCGACGGTGTCCGTCAGATGATCGCTGATGGTCAGCTTTCCGTCGGGCACGCAAAGGTTATCCTGGGCCTCGCGGAGGAAGAGCGCGAGGAGTTCGCTCGTGCGATCGCGGAAGCCGGAGCTTCCGTTCGCGAAGCGGAGCGATTGGCGCAAAGGCGGTATGCCGAACGCAACGATCCCCCGCGGGAAAAGGCTCGCGAAATCGATGTATTCTTGCGTGATTTGGAGCGAAGGCTCTCTGCGGCTTTGAGTGCCCGGGTTAGCCTTAAGAATCGCGGCAATAGGGGGAGAATCGTGATCGAGTACCGCGACGAGGAAGAGTTGGAGCGGTTGATCGAGGTCCTGGGGATCGCCCAAGATGAATAGACCGATGGCGGATGTTCCACGTGGAACATCGTTTCCGGGGTGCCTTCGCCAATGACGGGTACTTTCGTCAATGTGGCCACCGTATTGATCGGTGTCGCCCTGGGATCACTGTTTTTCCGGAGAATGTCGGAAAGGATCGTGGCCACGGTCACCGCCGGCGTCGCCCTGGCAGTGGTTATAATGGGTATCGACTCTGCCATGACCGATCACAGCCCCCTGATCACGATAATTAGCCTCGCAGTCGGTGGTGGGCTCGGCGAGTTGGCAAATATCCACGGTCGTTTGCAGTCCTTCGCCTCTCGGTTTCACGGGGGAGCGAGCGGAAGTCATGTGGGTGAGGCGGCCCTGACCGCCACGCTCATATTCTGCGTCGGTCCCATGGCAATACTGGGTGCGATACAGGGTGGCCTCCTGGGAGAGCACTCCACCCTGTACGCCAAGAGCCTCCTGGACGGCATTACGGCCACGGTTCTCGCATCGACGCTGGGTCCGGGCGTCGCCCTCTCGGCGGGGGCGATCCTGCTTTACCAGGGAGGTATTGCTTTGTCGGCCTCGGCCTTTTCGATCCTACTCACGGACGTGGCCATCGCGCATCTCACGGCAGCCGGTGGAGCGCTAATCGTCGCTTTGGGATTCAATATGTTGCACATGACCGAAATTCGAGTGGCTAACTTTCTCCCGGCCATCGTCATAGCGCCCGTCCTCGCCGTGCTGGCGCCGGGCCTTTTGGGTTGAGGGTTCTCACTACGATCATAAGTGAGGCGAATGGATATGAAGGCTTCGCACAGGATTGCCGCGATCATAAACCCCGTTGCGGGAGGGGGTCGCGCGATCGCGGGGTGGCGGAATCTGCGAGAGATCGCCAGGCGAAATGGTGATATCGACGAGTACATTAGCGAGTACCCCGGGCACGCCACCGAGGTGGCGCGAAGCGTCGGCGGTGAGCATTACTCGATGGCCTTCGTCGTCGGAGGAGATGGTACCATACACGAGGTGGTAAACGGTCTCATGGCGCACTATGCTGGTGATGGATACGCTGGCCCGGTGTTCGGCACCATTCCCCTGGGAAGGGGAAATGATTTCGCGCGTACCTTTGGCCTTACAACGAATCCTGCCGGCGCCTGGCAGGCACAGTCCGAAGTCAGCGGAGTCAAAAGAAAGATCGACGTGGGCTGGGTCAAGCCGGTCCATGGGGCCCAGACGCACTTTATCAATATGTGCGGCGTCGGTTTCGACGCAGATGCCGCCGCCAGCGCGAATGAAGTCCCACGAATTCTCGGCGGAAGTCTACCGTATGTCCTGGGGGTTTTGGCAAGGTTCTCCACCCTCAAGGGGTGCGATCTCGAGATTCGTCTCAAAGGAACACAGCCGGTTGAAGGAGTCACACAACCGACGTGGGCTCCAGAATCGTTCCCTGGAGGGAATATCAGCGTAACGGATCGTTTTCTTTCCATATCCGTCGGAGTTGGCCGCTATCTTGCCGGAGGGATGATGCTGCTACCAAAGGCGAACCCGGTAGATGGATTGTTGGATATAATGATGGTGCGCAGCGTGGGGCGGCTAAGGGTCTTGAGTATGTTGCCGACAGTCTTCAGAGGAGGTCATATCGGCGAACCCGAAGTTGCCTACTATCGCGCATCACACGTGACGATAGTGGGGGATCGTGACCTGAACATTCACGCAGACGGAGACGTCATTGGCTCGGGGGGCGCGGAATTCGGAGTGATGCCGAGTATTCTACCAGTCAATTTTTGAGGAGGGAGTCCAATGTTTGCGGACAGAAGAGAGGCCGGAGAGATGCTGGCCAAGGCCATCAAGGATGCACTGGATCCCGACGGTTACAAGGTATTGGGCATTCCCCGCGGGGGTGTTGCCACCGGTGCAAGGGTCGCGGAGATCCTCGGCCTGGAGTTGGCGCCGGTAAACGCGGTAAAGATCAGGGCACCGTGGAATCCGGAGTTCGCAATTGGAGCCATAGCAGAGGGGATCGAGCCGCTGATGGATCCCGCCTGGGCCTCTCATCCGCGGCTCGCCCGGGGATCGCTGGAGCACGCAGTGAACGAGGCCCGCGACGATCTGAAGAGACGGCGTGACAAGTACGGAACCCCGGGTGACATAGCCAACTGTCCGGTCATAGTCGTGGATGACGGTGCTGCGACGGGTTATACGGTGCTCGCCGCAGCGAGATCTCTGCGGGCTGCCGACGTGAGTCGCCTAATCATCGCGCTACCCGTCGCGTCGCCAGACGCCGACGCATTGTTGCGGGATGAGTGCGATCAGCTATTGATTCACCAGACACCGGTGACCTTTATGGCGGTAGGGCAGTTTTATCTCTCCTTCGGCCAGGTATCGGATGAGGAAGTGTGCCAATACTTGGGGCGAACCGGGAACAATTAGCTGGGATATATTGGTATTTCCTTGCTTGATATTACCCTTGGGAGGTTGCAAATATGCGTGACTTCGAAACGCTTAATTGGACGGGTCCCCAACCCGAGGATCGCTGGGAACAGGATGTATGGTTGATGGCACGCAGGACGGCTCTGCTCTATCTCCACTTTTCCCGGGCAATAATCGAGCGACTCGGGGAAGAGGAGGGTAGGGCACTGATCAAGCGGGCGATCATGGAATACGGGCGCGAATGCGGTCGCGAGGTACGCCGTGGAGTCGAAGAGAGGGGGCTTGCGCCAGAACCGGAGAATTTTCACAAAGTCCCCGATCTGCCGTCGAGGGGATGGCGACGCGAGACGGTGAAGGTTCCGGACGGTCGTGACGAGGTGCGCATGACCCTGTGCCCGCTCGCGGTGGTCTTCGGCGAGCAGGACGCTAAGGACCTGGGAAGGATCTATTGTTGGGTCGACCAGGCCAAGGTCCAGGGGTACAACGACGAACTGGAATGCGTGCACGAACACAATGTGCTGGACGGCGACGATTACTGCGAGATCGTCATTCGCCACAAGGAAAACTCTGACGAAGATTCCTAAGATCCCCCGCCCAACCATCACGCCTCGTGAGATCGCCGGAGGCGGGTGCATCTGTGATATGATAGATGGCAACCGAGATTGAACACGACGACGAATCGTTTAAGTGTCGTGGGGTCCGAGAGGAGGGCGAGCGAATGGATCGTGCAGAAAACGGCGAGCAGGAGACTCCGCTCGATCTCGCCAATAGCCATCTGGATAAGGGCGATAACTGGGAGGCCCTGCGGCTGTATTTGGAAGTGATCGAGGAGGAACCCGATAACGCCTATGCCATTAACAAGGCTGGAGTAGCCTACGCCCGAATGGGCGAAATGGAACATGCGGAACGGTGTTTCTATGACGCGGTCATTCTTGATCCCAAGTTCCCGGCCGCATTGTCCAACCTGGGCAACATCTTCTTCAACAAAAAGGAAAATCAGATCG
>CAYLPL010000117.1:0-5966 GCA_964385545.1 uncultured Clostridia bacterium
CGACGAACCCACCGACGTAACGTCTCCGGAACACAGCCTATCTTGGACGAAATCGGTGCAATGGCCGACCATTGCGAATTTTGCTCCAGCTTGTGTTCCAGCACCACAGATACAAAGACTTTGCGCCTACGATCTATCCTTGACCCCCTGAGAATACTCATCTGGCTCCCCATGAGTCCATTCTCTCTTACAATAAGATTTCGGGTAATCCCGGGGCGGTTCGAATTCGGGCATGATTGGAAGGCTTGCCTTAAAGCATTAGCGGCAATGTCTTCTCCGTTCGGGGTTCTTGTCAGGTACGATCCAAGAAGATGGCTGTCTTTTGCCAGTACCGTTTTCAATTATCGAGGCGAACCACGTTGATCTAGCGTTGCGTAGAACCGGGTGGCCCTGATTTGCCTCCAAGCAACAAGATCTCTTTCTCAACGGCCTCGCGTGGACTCGACCAAGGGAAATGTGGTGGTGGTCCACGCGAGGAGATTGTCAAATCCATATCCCCGGCTCAGAGTGGCGCTAGCGCTCGAAGGTGCCAAATACGATCGGTCTCGCGTCCTTTACCATTTGCCGCCCATTGGCCCAAACGTGTCTCACTTCCATGTCCGTCCGGGTTAGGCATACCAGATCCGCCGCCGCCCCGGCCGCGATGCGCCCGCGGCCTTCGAGACCGAGGATGCGGGCCGGGTTTCGCGTGAAGAAGGCCAGTGCCACTTCCAGGTCCACACCGTGCTCTACCAGGCCCCTCAGGGTCTGCAGGAGAGTATCCGGGCTACCGATGCCCAACCCGATGAAATTGCCACCTTCGTCGAACAGGGGCTTACTGCCATTACCGTCCGATGTGATCGTCACCCTCTCCGGTCGCGCGTCTTGCTCGAGCAGGTAGAATACCCTTTCCGCCGCATCTTCTCCCGCGGTGACGTCGACAGGACTCCCCAACCGGGTGAATTCCGCAGCAGCCTCCAGGAGCCCTCGCGATCTTCCTACGTGAGTGGGATATATGTGATGTGGAGGAATACCTGATTCGCGAATTACTCTAAATAGAGGCTCCAGCCCCGATTCTCCCGGGCCGACGTGTACGTGCATGAGACCGGGTTTTCCGCCGAGCATGCCACCGACACGACACTCCGAGGCGAGGAAACGGAGATCCCGGACTCCCGGCTGAGATGACCTGTGATCGGATACGGCTACCTTGGCGCCCACCACCCGGTCGATCAGCATCATATCATCCCGCACCGATCCCGTGACGGTGGGCGTCGGGAGCTGATAAGCTCCGGTGTACGTTCGGGTGGTAATCCCCTCCTCCTCGAGGGCTCTGGCCTTGGTAAGGAGGGCCGGCAGCGTGCGGGTGGTACCGTCGGTGCCGAGGACCCCGACGGCCGAGGTGACCCCGGCCCCGGTCAGTGCGGTCAAGGTGATTTCCGGCGTTCTGGTCTCGGGGCCACCTTCTCCGCCCCCGCCCAGAAAGTGGACGTGACCGTCGATCAGTCCCGGTACGAGGTAATCCCCGGCGAGATCAATGTCTTCCACCGGCCCCATACCCGTCGGTGGATCGAAGGATTCGGAGCTCACATGGTGAATGCGAGAATGTACGAGGAGAACGTTTCCCACTCCCCTGTCTTCGGGACACATGAGCCTCGCGTTGCGTAGCAGGGTGACCGCGGGGGATATGTCGTTCGTATTATCGTTCACCGTATCGCCGCCTCTCCGGAGAGCTATCGAAATAGTAGTTAGCGGCAGGTAACAGAATATCCTTCGTCGGCGGGGAGAATCTCGATGGGATCGAGTTTCCGACCAGGGAGACCAACAGGAAAGGTGCAACGGTTGGACCAAGAATTATGAGTTCGGCGCCGACGTGGAGCAAACCCGATCAGAATACTTTGATGTTTGAAGGGATGGATAGTTCGTGAACGCTGACGCCCCGAGAAGACTGCAGCCCGAGGATCTTTGGTCTTTACGATTCGTGGGAGACCCCCAGGTGAGCCCGGACGGGAGCCAGGTGGCCTTCGTCGTTACCGGGATGGACAAAGAAAACGACGGTTACATATCCAGCGTGTGGCTTGCCGAAACCGATGATCCGACGAGTGCCAGGCCGTTGACCAATCCTCCGGGAGATTCTCTCGTAAGGGAAACCATGCCCCGTTGGTCTCCCGACGGGGCCAAGCTGGCCTTCGCGTCGAATAGGGAGGGGCCCAATCATCTTTGGCTTATCGACCCTTCGGGTGGTGAAGCCAAAAGGATCAGTGATCACACCGGCAATTACGCCGGCCTCGGCTGGTCACCGACCGGCGACGCACTCACCTTCACCGCGTCGCCCCCCTCGGAGGGAAAAGATGAGCCCGGCCCGTCCGTCTACGTCACGAACCGGCTGCGGTATAAGTTCAACGGTCGCGGTCTGATGACAGATTCTCGCCGAAATGCCATTTGGAGCATGGATGTAGATTCCGGCGACGCGCGCCGGCTAACCGAGGCCTGGTGGGACGACGCCAACCCGGTATACTCGCCCGATGCTGAATATATATACTTCGTATCTGACCGTTACCCCGAGGAAGACATGTATTACGTAACAGATCTGTACAGGGTTCCCGTCGCCGGTGGGGACGCGGAGAAGGTGACCGACGGAGAGGGGCCCGTCGCCTCCCCGGTTTTCTCCCCGGACGGGCAAACCGTGGCCTTCGTCGGGCATGCCCAGGGAGACGACACCACGGCCAATATGCAGCTTATGTATATGAGCGCGGATGGCGGGTCCCGGGAATCCTTGACCGCCGGAATGGATCGCAGCGTGGGCTGTTCCGTGGGCTCCGATGCCCGTTTCGACGGAGGTAGTGGTGAGCCCCGGTGGATAGCCGACGGTAAAGAATTGCTATTCAATCTTACCGACGGAGGCCAATGTCATCTGTACCGGGTGTCCCAGGACTCTTCTCCCCGCCCTTTGTCTGGTTTCCCGCCCGTAATAACCTCCTTTTCCGCCGGTCCCGGCGAAGCGCCTACAATTGCCGCCGTGGCCGCCGACTGGAATACACCTGGCGATCTTTGGGTGATGGATGAATCCGGCGAGGTGAAACAATTCACCGATCTCAATGGGGAACTCCTCGACTCCGTGTCCCTTTCGCGACCGAGGCCGGTAACCTACAGTGGGGCTGAAGATTGGCCCATGGAGGGCTGGATAATGGAGCCCGTCGAACGGGAGCCGGGGAGGAAGTATCCTTTGGTATTGGAGATCCATGGAGGTCCGGCCTCCACCAGCGGAGATTGTTTCTTCTTCGAATACCAGCTTTTGGCGGCTTCGGGCTGGGGAGTTATGTACAATAATCCCCGGGGCAGCAAGGGCTATGGCGAAAAGCATGCCCGAGGAGTAATCGGGGAGTGGGGCCGAAATGACTACCGTGACCTGATGGCGGCGGTAGATCGGGCCGAGGAAGAGGAGTGGGTCGACGGAGAGAGACTCGGCGTCACCGGCGGTAGTTACGGTGGCTACATGACCAATTGGATGGTGACGCAGACCGACCGGTTTAGGGCCGCGGCGACCTTCCGCTCCATCTCCAACCTGTACACCAAGTACGGGTGCAGTGACATAGGTTTTTACCATAACCGGAAAGGAATGGGCGGTGCCGACCTGTGGACGGACGAGGACTTCATCATGTCGCGATCCCCCATGAGATACGCTCCCCGGGTGAAGACCCCGATACTAATCGTACATTCCGAAGAGGATCATCGTTGTCCCATGGAGCAGGCTGAACAATGGTATACCGCCCTCAAACGGCTGGGAGTTACCTGCCAATTCGTCCGGTACGCGGGAGAGAACCACGAACTCTCCCGTTCCGGTAGGCCGCACAATCGCTTCGATAGGCTCGGGCGACTCATAGAGTGGTTCGAGACGTACCTGGAAGCGGGCGACGATGACGAAGGGGAGAGATGAGGTGGGTGCGGACAGGGCCGGCTTTCTGCGGCGCAAGAACGTGGTCTTCAGCGTAGAGCGTTACCTCATAGATGCCCTGGGTGCTATGGCCCTGGGACTCTTCGGTACCCTCATAGTGGGGGTAATCCTGGAGACCATCGGTGAAGCGGTCGGCTTGGGCATCCTGATCGAGGCGGGTGAAGTGGCCAAGAGTATGATGGGCCCGGGAATCGCGGTGGCGGTGGCCTTCGGCCTGAAGGCACCGCCCCCGGTCCTTTTCCCGGCCACGGTGGTGGGGATGGCGGGGGCGGCCGCCGGGGGTCCGGTGGGAGCCTGGATTGCCTCCCTGATAGCCGTGGAACTCGGCAAGATTGTCTCGGGCGAGACGAAACTGGACATCGTGGTGACGCCGGCGACGGTGGTCGTCGCCGGGGTCCTCGCCGCCAATACCATCGGTCCGCCCATCGCCACCTTCATGGAAGCTTTGGGAACCTTCATCATGTGGGCGACGGAGCTTCGTCCCTTACCCATGGGTATCCTGGTGGCCCTGGTTATGGGCTGGGCCCTGACTTCTCCGATATCCAGCGCGGCCCTGGCCATCGCCCTGAGCCTCGAGGGTCCTGCGGGAGGTGCCGCCCTCGCCGGGTGCGCCGCCCATATGATCGGCTTCGCGGTGGCCTCCTTTCCGGATAACGGTTGGGGTGGCCTGATATCCCAGGGACTCGGTACCAGTATGCTGCAGGTCCCCAATATCATAAGACGGCCCATAATCGGTCTCCCCGCCACCGTCGCCAGCGTGGTGGGTGGTCCGCTCGCGACCATGGTTTTCCGCATGGAGAGCCTGTACTGGGGATCCGGGATGGGTACCAGCGGCCTGGTGGGCCAGTTTGCCACGGTGGCCGCAATGGGTTCCGAACTTGATGTGTTCTTCGCGATGGGCCTTTTGCACTTCGTCATTCCCGCCCTGGTCGCCGGACTGGTGGCCTCCTATCTGCGTCGTCACAACCTGATCCGCCCCGAGGACATGTTGATAGGTTCTGCACCGGGAGGGAAGTGACATGGAGGAGTTGTCCTCGCTCCCGGTCCTCGCCATCAGTGGTGGAGACCCCGCCGGGGTCGGACCCGAAGTGGCTGTCAGGGCGGCGATGAACCCCGATGTGCGCAGCAGGGCGGACGTGTTGTTGGTGGCCCACGGGCAGAACCTGGCCGCTGTCGCCCAAAGAATCGGAGTAGCTGTCGATGTTGCCGAGTTCGATGCGACTGCCGAACCGCTGCCCCGGCACGGGTTAGCCGTTCACCGGCCGGTGCCGGATTACGAAGAGACGCGACCGGGTGAACTCTCCGCGGCAGCCGGCAGGATGGCGATGGCCTGTTTCGAAGAGGCAACCCGACTGACGCGCGATGGGTTCGCCGACGCCCTGGTGACGGCGCCGGTGCATAAGGGGAACCTCCGGGCGGCCGCAGCTTCCTACCTCGATCACACGGGGGGGCTGGCCCAGATGTTGGCCCTCTCGGATCCGCGGACCATGTTCGAGACCGGTAACATGAGGATCTTTTTCGCCACCCGCCACCTCTCCCTGCGACGAGCCATCGATGCCCTTTGGGAGATGGATCTCGTCGATTTCGCACGGCGGGTGCACGAAGATCTGCGTCGCCTGCTGGGCATAGACCATCCCAGGCTGGCCCTGGCCGCCCTCAATCCCCACGCCGGCGATGGTGGCCTCTTCGGCCGCGAAGAGGTCGATTTGCTCGGTCCGGCCGTCGCGCGGGCCGGTCGGTTCGGCCTCGATATCCGCGGTCCCATTCCCGCGGACGCGGTCTTTCACCGTGCGGCCGAGGGCGATTTCGATGCCGTCATCTCCCTGTATCACGATCAGGGTCACGTGGCGGCCAAGACCCGGGATTTCTTCGGTACCGTGAGCTATACCCTGGGACTTCCCTTCCTCCGTACGTCACCCGATCACGGTTCGGCCATGGATATTGCAGGGCAGGGGATTGCCAACCCGCGTTCGATGATACTGGCCTGTCTCAGGGCCGCGACCTCGGCGAGGCGATGGCTCTACCAATGCGAAGG
>CAYLPL010000118.1:0-5782 GCA_964385545.1 uncultured Clostridia bacterium
CGCGAGGGCGGACGTACCGTCGGCGCCGGCGTAGTCGCTTCTATAGTGGAATAACTGCCTCCAACGAGAGGAGGGACGCAAAATGGCTGGACAGAAAATCAGGATTCGACTGCGGGCCTTTGATCACGAGATACTGGATCAGTCTGCAGATCAAATCGTACAAACGGCGTCCAGGACGGGCGCAAGGATATCCGGCCCCGTCCCCCTGCCCGTGGATCGCTCGGTCTTCACTGTCTTGAAGGCGCCGAACGGGGAGAAGGACCTGCGCGAACAGTTCGAAATGCGCACTCATAAGCGCCTGATTGACATTATGGAGCCCACCCCGCAGACCGTCGATGCTCTTATGAGACTCGACCTGCCTTCGGGTGTGGACATAGAGATCAAACTCTAGCCACGATCGGTGAGGAGGTGGCGACATGGGCAAGGGAATTCTGGGCAAGAAGGTTGGCATGACGCAAATATTCGATGACGAAGGAAGGGTAGTTCCCGTAACCGTCATCGAGTCGAGTTCGTGCGTCGTCGTCCAGGTTAAAATTGAGGAAACCGACGGGTACACTGCGGTACAGCTGGGCTTGGAAGAAGTGGATGAGAAGGCGGTCAACAGCCCCCAACGAGGACATTTTGACAAAGCCGGTATTACGCCGCGTAGATACCTCGCAGAGTTTCGTTCGGAGAACGGAGACTGGTCCGATGTCGAAGTCGGAGAGGCCGTCGGCCCCGATGTATTCGACGTGGGCGATAGGGTGAAGATCCGCGGGATATCCCGGGGTAAAGGATTCGCCGGCACGATCAAAAGACACAACACCAGCCGCGGTCCCTCGACCCACGGTTCAAGATACCATCGCGGACCCGGTTCCAGCGGCGCATCCTCGTTCCCCTCCCGGGTCGTCCGGGGACGGAAGCTGCCCGGAAGAATGGGCGGTAAGCGAGTTACCGTCGAAAATGCCGAGGTCGTGAGAATCGATACCGACCGAGGTCTATTATTGGTCAAAGGACCCGTACCCGGAGCGCGGGGCGGCGTCGTGAGAATAGAGAGTAAGTGAAAAGACATAAGCGTAATGAGAAAGGGGGGGAACGGCGATGCCCACAGTACCGATAGTTGATATGCAGGGCGAGCAGACCGGCGAGGTAGAACTCGATCCCTTCGTTTGGAATAGCCCGGAGAACGGCGGTCTGATTCACCAGGCGGTAGTAACCTACCTGGCCAATCAGCGTACGGGATCCGCTTCCACCAGGACGCGAGCGGAAGTTCGCGGTGGTGGCCGGAAACCCTGGCGCCAAAAGGGTCTCGGCCGAGCTCGCCACGGCAGTATTCGCTCGCCAATATGGACGGGCGGCGGCGTGGTCTTCGGCCCCAAGCCCCGGAGTTATCGTAAGAGGATGAACAAGAAAGCCCGACGTGGTGCCCTGCGTGCGGCACTCTCGAGCAGCGTAAGAGATTCCGAGATAACGCTAATAGATTCAATCGATCTTCCGGGTCCGAAAACGGGTGCGGTCAGGGACATGTTGCGCGACCTCGGTTTGTCCGACAAAAAGAAGATTCTCTTTGTCACCTCGGGAAAGGACGACATACTCCTGAGATCTTCGCGAAACCTGCCCGGGATGCGTGCCATGAGAGCCCAAGATTTGAATACCTACATGGTAATGGATAGTGATCACCTCGTCATTACCAAAGACGCCTTACCGGTGATCGAGGAGGTGCTGGGCAATGGCTGAAGCTAGAGATATCCTGGTTCGGCCGATTATCACCGAACGTAGCATGGCTGACTCGGAGGAGGGTAAGTACACCTTCGTCGTCGACCGCCGTGCCAATAAGTACCAGATACGCGACGCAGTCGAAAGCATTTTCGGGGTTAAGGTAACCAGGGTGAATACAATGCGTATGCTCGGCAAGCGCCGTCGCATGGGCATTCATATCGGACGTAAACCCGACTGGAAGAAGGCCATAGTGCAGCTCGCCCCGGGTCAGGAATTGGATTTCTTCGAAGGCATGATGTAATCCGTACTCGGTCGTGAGCAAGTGGAGGTGAGAACATGGCGATTAAAAAGTTCAAATCGACCTCACCGGGTCGCAGGCATATGGTGATAAATAGACCGGACGTGAGTAACGAAGGGCCGGAAAAGTCCCTCCTGGGGGGCAAGGTTCGAAAGACTGGCGGCCGCAACGTATACGGTCGACTGACCGTACGGCACCGCGGAGGTGGAGTCAAGAGACGCTATCGAGTGATCGATTTTCATCGTCGCAAGGATGGGGTACCGGCCCGCGTCGCCAGGATCGAATACGATCCCAATCGTAGTGCCAACATTGCGCTACTGCATTATGTCGACGGTGAAAAGACCTACATCATTGCACCTCAAGGAATCGCTCCCGGGGACATGGTGGAGTCCGGTCCGGAGGCCGATATCAAACCGGGTAACGCACTACCGCTGCGCAATATTCCGTCCGGTACGGTAGTACACAACATCGAACTCAAACCGGGACGCGGAGGCCAGCTGGCCCGGGCCGCCGGAGCGAGTGCACGGCTGTCGGCCAAAGAGGGAAAGAATGGCTATTTGCGGATGCCCTCGGGTGAATTCCGCCTCGTACCCCTGGATTGCCGCGCCACCGTCGGTCAGGTAGGCAACGTTGAGCATGAGAACCAGGTTAGTGGAAAGGCCGGTCGGCAACGTCATCTCGGGCGTAGGCCCACTGTGCGCGGTTCGGTTATGAACCCGGTCGACCATCCCCTCGGTGGTGGTGAAGGCAAAGCGCCGGCTGGTAGACATCCCGTCACGCCCTGGGGCAAGAAGGCCCACGGTAAGAAGACCCGCAAGGGCAAGAAGTATTCCGACAAGAATATCGTTCGGCGGCGCCGTCGCCGACGTTAGGTAGAGGGGGTAACTAGCACATGGGCCGCTCGCTTAAAAAGGGACCTTATATAGACGAAAAGCTTCTCGCGAAGATTCAGCGCATGGAGGAATCCGGTAAGAAGCAGGTTATCCGTACGTGGGCTCGCTCCTGTACCATCGTGCCCGAGATGCTGGGACACACCATCGCCGTGCACGACGGGCGGCGCCACGTTCCCGTCTACATCGTGGAAGATATGGTGGGACACAAACTCGGTGAGTTTGCACCCACCAGGACCTTCCGCGGCCACGGACGTCGGGGCGACAGGACGGTCACACTGAAGTGACGCATCCCGCGGACCCGCGGGCTGTTTAGGAGGTAGGATGGTCATGGTCGAGGAAAAGACGACACCCACCGCCACGGCGCGAACCCGTTTCGTCCGGATATCTCCGCGAAAAGCCAGGGCGGTCATAGATCTCATCCGCGGTAAGCCCGTAAGGGAAGCCACCGCCATTTTGATGAACACGCCCCGTCGTGGCGCGGAGATCATCACAAAGGTGCTGAATTCTGCGGTGGCCAACGCGGTAAACAATCTGGATTTGGATGAAGAGGAACTCTACGTGTCCAGCTGTTTTGTGGACCAGGGCGCTACCATGAAGCGCTGGCGCCCGAGGGCACGGGGGATGGCCTCGCCGATTAGAAAACGCACGAGCCACATAACCATTACCGTGGCCGAGCGGGAGGAGGTGTAGAGTTGGGTCAAAAGGTACACCCGAAAGGATTTAGGCTTGGCGTTATTCGAGACTGGGATTCTCGCTGGTATGCTGACAAGAAGGATTTCGGTGAACTCGTTCACCAGGACTACCAGATTCGCAGACACATAAAACGGGAGATGTTTAGCGCCGGCATATCGCGGATCGAGGTGGAGCGATTCGCGGGTCAGATCAAGATTACCGTCCACGCGGCGCGCCCCGGTATGGTAATCGGTCGTGGCGGTACGCTCGTTGAGGGCCTTCGCAAGGACCTCGAAGAAATGAGCGGTAACAGGATCAACATTCGCATCGTCGAGGTGCCCAAGCCGGACATCAATGCCCAGCTTGTGGCCGAAGGAGTTGCCGATCAGCTGGTCCGTCGCGTATCTTTCCGCAGGGCCATGCGCCAATCGCTGCAAAGGGCCATGCGTGAGGGCGCCAAGGGATGCAAGATTATGGTTTCGGGACGTCTCGGTGGTGTAGAAATGGCCCGGCGCGAGTGGATGGCGGAGGGTTCAGTCCCTCTCCACACGTTACGAGCCGATATCGATTACGGTTTTGCCGAAGCGCAAACGACCTACGGAACCATAGGCGTCAAGGTCTGGATTTACACGGGCGATGTGATGCCCACCAAGGGACGTCAAAGTAGTGGCGAGGAGGCGGCTGCTCATGCTGATGCCAAAACGGGTTAAATATAGAAGGCAGCATCGCGGCCGGATGCGCGGCAAGGCCTACAGGGGCTCCGATATCACCTTCGGTGAGTACGGACTGCAGGCCGCCGAACCCGGTTGGATTACCGACCGACAAATAGAAGCGGCACGCGTCGCCTTGACCCGTCATATCCGCCGCGGTGGTAAGGTGTGGGTCAAGTTATTCCCCGATAAGCCCGTTACCAAGAAGGCCGCGGAAACCCGCATGGGTAAGGGCAAGGGCGCTCCGGAGTACTGGGTTGCCGTTGTCAAGCCCGGACGCGTAATGTTCGAGCTTGCCGGAGTTCCCGAGTCGGTTGCGAGGGAAGCGATGCGCCGGGCTTCGCAGAAGCTCCCGGTTAAGACGCGTTTCGCGATGACCGAGTCGGATAGCGGTGGTGACTGAGAATGAAAGCTAAAGAGATACGTGAATTGAGCGACTCGGAAATCGATCGGCGGATTACGGACCTGAAGGACGAACTGTTCAATCTGCGCTTTCAGGGTGCCACGGGTCAGCTTGAAAACCCGATGAGAGTCCGCCAGGTAAAAAAGGATATCGCTCGACTCAAGACGGTCCAGAGGACACGCGAGCTGGCCGCCGGAGTCGACGGATGACGGCGGAGGTGAGCGATTATGAGCGATGAAACTACCCAGACTACGAGCAACCGTAAGGTTCGCCGTGGTGTCGTGGTAAGCGACAAGATGGATAAGACCGTGGTCGTCGAAGTGGAGGCTCGGATCAAGCATCCTCTCTACGGACGCCGCGTGAGACGCACGAAACGCTTCAAGGCTCACGACGAAGGTAACGAGTGCCGCATCGGAGATCTGGTATCCATTACGGAGACGCGGCCGCTCTCGAAGGACAAGCGTTGGCGAGTGTTGGAGATCGTCCGGCGAGCCGAGTGAGCTGATCAGGGGAGGATAAGGAGGATTTGGCATGATCCAAGCCGAGACGCGGCTCAGGGTCGCTGATAATACCGGTGCTCGGCAGATCGGCGTGATCAAGGTCCTGGGAGGATCCCGTCGCCGTTATGCCAGCGTAGGTGACATTGTGGTGGCGTCCGTAAAGGAGTCCACACCGGGTTCGATGGTGAAAAAGGGTGAAGTTATCCGGGCCGTGATAGTCCGGACCAAGACGCCGGTACGACGCAAAGATGGTTCCGCGATCAGATTTGACGAAAACGCCGCTGTAATTCTGCGAGATGAAACTGAGCCCCAAGGCACCAGGATATTTGGTCCCATAGCCCGAGAGCTCAGAGAAAAGAATTTCGCTCGGATAATTTCGCTGGCCCCCGAGGTCCTCTGAGACCAGGGGATCGGGAAGGAGGTGTCCCGAGGTGAGTATGCCCAAAGTGCACGTAAAGACTGGCGACACCGTCGAGGTTCTCGCGGGCAAAGACAAGGGTAAGCGAGGAGAGATCCTCCGAGTCATTCCCCGCGAAAACCGAGTACTGGTGGATGGCATAAATATGGTGAAAAAGCATCAAAGACTCTACAGGGTGCTGATGACAGGG
>CAYLPL010000119.1:0-5688 GCA_964385545.1 uncultured Clostridia bacterium
GAGATACTTCCAACGGTTCGGGCGTCCGCTCCTCGGTTCCGAAGAGGCGATACGGCGCGTGACCTCTCTTCCCGCGGAGGTATTCGAATTGGAAGATCGTGGTTTAGTTCGCGAAGGATACATCGCCGACGTGGCCATTTGGGACCCGGAGGAATATCGAGGGAATGCAACCTACTGCGAGCCCCGGCGCTACGCTGATGGGATCAACCACCTAATCGTCAACGGCATCTTCACCCTCCGGGATGGGAAACTCCTCGAAGACCGGGCAGGGCGCATACTCACCCGCTAAAAGCGCCATCCCGGGGTGCCAAAAGCTCCCCGGGATGGAATGCATTTATCCTGCCGCCGGGGCGAATAGATCTAGTTGGCACCGGTTTCCTGCTTGACTATAAGGCGGAATTGCTTCCGCAGTCTCTTCGCTACGGGCCCGGGAAGACCATCGCCTATGGGTTGACCATCAACCCGCACCACCGGGAGCACTTCGCAATAGGTATTGGTGAAAAACAATTCCGAAGCCCGCCAAAGATCTCCCTCCTCGAAGGCCTCCTCTTTTGAGTCCAGGTCAAGTTCTTCGGCGGCCTCGAGGGTCACCTTTCTGGATATTCCGGCCAGGATCCTGGGCCCCAGGGGGTGGGTTTGAACGGCGCCGTCGATAACGGCGAAAAGATTGCTTACCGTGCCCTCGGTCACGGTACCGTCGCGCTCAACGAGGACGGCGTCGTAGCCACCCCTATTTTGCACGCGCGTGGCGGCGAGGATGTTGGGAAGCAACGTAGTGGCTTTGACGTCCCGTCGCCCCCAACGTATGTCGGGCTCGGTAAAGGAGATGGAGCCAACCCGGTACATCTCCTCGGGGAGCCGTTCGAAGGCCCGCACCGTAGCGATTACAGTGGGTCTCGCCTCGTCGGGAGCCGCATGCACCCTGGGATATACTCCCCGGGTTACCTGCAGGTACACGAAGGCGTCATCCAGGCCGCAGCGGGATGCCAACTCTTCGATCACCCCAGGCAGGGCATCCAGGGCATCCGCTGGGAAGCCCACCACCTGTGCGCCGGCACGCATCCGCTCAAGATGATCGCGAGACCGGAAAGGTTTTCCCCCGTATAGTCGTATAACCTCGTAAAGACTATCTCCGAACTGAAGGCCTCTGTCTTCGATGGGAACCTTCGCCGACTCGATTGGCATGTATTCCCCGTTAAGATAAGCCAATTCAGCCATGTTAAACATCCGCCCTCCTTCATCCGTCGTTTCTTTTACCTTCTTCGCAACCTACCTCTTACCTCCCGCATACCATCCAGGGGGCGTAATAATTCGGTTAAATGGTCGTCGTTGGGGTAAATGCAGCTCACACGACATCGAAAGGAGTAAACCTTGTCCCCTGAACTTTCCGAGAAAACACATATACGAATCGCCGGCATGCACTGCGCCGCGTGCGTCGCGGCTGTGGAGCGTGCGTTGAATGGACATTCGGCGATATCGCATGCCTCAGTCAATCTGGCCACGGAATCGGCATTGGTGCAATACGATCCCCGGGGCATCACACTGGAGGAAATCCACGGCATAATCGAAGATACCGGTTACGGTGTCCGGCTCGAGTCCGAACGCATGCAACTCGGCATCGGCGGTATGACGTGCGTCGCATGTGCCGGGTCCGTGGAAGCCACCCTCGGTCGAGTCCCGGGTGTGGAATCCGCATCTGTCGATCTGTCGAACGAGCGGGCCATCGTGCGCTACGATCCCTCGGTCGCCAGCGTCGAGGACCTGGTGGCGGCGGTTGAATCCACCGGATACACCGTCACCTCCACCTCTTCTCGCCGGATGAGCGACGATGAGGAGGAAAAGAAGCTCGCGGCCCACAACCGCAACGTAAGATTGGCCTGGGGTTTAACCATTCCCATAATCGTGTGGATGATCCCCGAGATGATCTGGGGAATAATGTGGCCCAATCCCCTGGTGTTCAACCTGGGAATGATAGTCCTGGCCGCCGGAGTGGTCTTCTTCCCCGGACACACCACCCTCCGTTCCGCAATCAACGCCATAAGGCACGGTACCGCCAACATGGACGTACTGATCTTCCTCGGGACTACCATATCGCTTCTGACCGGGCCCCTGAGTTTCGTCATTGGTTTGGCCAACTACGCCGGAGTGGGAGGCATGATCATGGCCTTTCACGTCACCGGCAGGGCGATAGAGGCGCGGGCGCGCGGGCGCGCCTCGCAGGCGATCAAGAAACTTCTGGAGTTGGAGGCAAAAACTGCCCGCATATTGATAGAAGGAGAAGAACGCGAGGTACCAATAGAGAACCTTTCCCCGGGAGATGTCATGGTAGTTCGACCCGGTGAGAAGATTCCGACCGACGGGGAAATAATCGACGGGAGCACCTCGGTGGATCAATCTATGGCCACCGGAGAATCTATGCCGGTGAGCAAAGTCGAGGGCGAAGAGGTCATCGGCAGCACCATCAACCTGGAGGGATTCATACAGGTGCGGGCCACCAGGGTCGGGGACGAGACCTTCCTCTCGCAGGTCGTTCGCCTGGTGGAAGAAGCCCAGGGGAGCCGGGTGCCCATCCAGGCGATAGCCGATCGGATCGTGGCGGTATTCGTGCCGGCGATCCTCATAATAGCCACCCTGACCTTTTTGGCATGGATCGCTTTCCCGGCCAGCTTCCACGCGATCATTACCCGGGGGGCGGAGATTCTACCGTGGATCAATCCGGATCTCGGCCCCTATACGCTGGCGCTTTCCGCCATGGTAGCTACCCTCGTCATCGCCTGTCCCTGCGCCCTGGGTCTCGCCACCCCTACCGCATTGATGGTTGGATCGGGCAAAGGAGCGGAGCACGGGATACTCATACGACAGGGGGAAGCCATACAAACCATGCGAGAAAGCGAGGCGATCGCATTCGTCAATACGGGTACCATGACCCGGGGCATGCCAGAGGTAACCGAGATCGTGATGGCCGACGATTGGACGGAAGAAGGAGTACTGGAAATGGCCGCGGCAGCGGAACGCGGATCCGAACATCCCCTGGGCAAGGCCGTGGTACGAGAGGCCACGCGCAGGGAACTCGCGCTTCCCGAGACTTCGGATTTCAGCTCAGTGGTCGGCCGCGGGGTCCAGGTCAAACTCGACGGCGAGATCGTGCTGGTGGGCTCTGCCAATCTCCTGAGTGAATCCGGGGTAGATATCCCCGAAGGGTTGATGCGAAGCCGAGAAGAGCTCGAGAATCGCGGGCGCACCGTCATCTTGGTCGGGCGGGCGGAGAAGACCCTGGGATTGATCGCGGTGGCCGATACCCTAAAGGAGGATTCTCGCGGCGCTTTGGCCGAACTAAAAAGGCAGGGCTTTCTCCTCGCGCTGATCACCGGGGATAACCGCCGCACCGCGGAGGCCGTCGCTGCAGAAGTCGGTATCGATCGAGTGCTGGCGGAGGTACTCCCCGACGGCAAGGTACAGGCGGTGCAGAAACTGCAGGGTGAATTCGGCAAAGTGGCGATGGTGGGCGACGGTATCAACGATTCCCCTGCCCTGGCCCAGGCAGATGTGGGTATCGCCATAGGAACGGGCACGGATATTGCCATCGAATCCTCGGATATAACCCTGGTCGCGGGAGATCTTTCGGCGGTAGTCACGGCCGTCAACGTGAGCCGCGCTACTTTCCGCAAGATACGGCAAAACCTCTTTTGGGCCTTCGCATACAACATGGTAGCCATACCGATAGCCGTGGCCGGGCTGCTTCACCCGGTTATCGCCGAGGCCGCCATGGCACTTAGTTCCGTGTCCGTGGTAACCAATGCCAATTTGCTCGGGAGGGAAAGACTCGCTTTCAAACCGAATGACGATTGAACCCCGGAGCATTCCCCGGAGGCATCAATGCTTCGGGGAATCCTCGCCGTGCACGAGGCGCTGCTTCCAATCACCCCGTTTGAACCATGCCGTCGCGATAATCCCTCCGATAACGTTGCTTAGGAGAACACCCCACCACAGGCCGTGGGTTCCGAGCCCAGTATGCCCGGCCAGGAAATACGCGAACGGAACGCGCAGACCCAAAAGAGAAATGAGGGAAAAGGACATGGCGACCATGGTCTTCCCGGCACCGCGAAAGGCACCGTTGACTACATTCATCGCGCCGATAAAACCGAAACCGAACGCTATAGTTCGAAGGTAGGCAGAGGTATGCGCCAGGGCCACGACTTCTCCGGGTGGCAGGAAGACTCTACCCACGTAATGGGCACCGGCGTACACGAAGATCCCGAGGAAACTCAGCAGGGCGAACATCGACCCCGCCCCGATCCATGCGACCCTTTCAGCTCGCTTCGGAATGCCCGCACCCAGGTTCTGCCCTACCATAGCCGTGGTGGCCTCGGCCACTCCCATGCTGGGCATGAATATCAGTGACACGACGCGATTACCTATACCGTAGGCTGCCAAGGCCGGCGTCCCGTATGCGGTAACGACCGCGGTCATAACGGTCATGCCCACGGCTCGCGAGGATTGTTCTATCGCGGCCGGGGTACCGATCAGGAGCACGGATTTCACCGTATCTAAACGCGGCCACATGTGCTCGAGCTTCACCCTCAGACCGACGGTGCCCTTAAAGAGCAGGTACAACCCAAATCCCGCCGCCAATGCCCGCGATAATACCGTGGCCACGGCCGCTCCGGGAACTCCCATGGCGGGAAAGGGACCCCAGCCGTAGATCAAAAATGGGTCCAGCACTATGTTCAAAAGCGTCGATGCCACCATGAGACGCATAGGACTCATGGTATCACCCGAACCGCGTACCAGCGCCTGAAAAACGAAGAAACCGAATACGAAGGGAACCCCCACGAACCAGGTCTTCAAGTAGGCCACGGCCGTCGGTATAACCTCGGGCTCCGGTCCCAAAAGTTCCACCACGGCTGCGGAGAAGAAGTATCCCAGGGCAGCCAACACGATAGAGACCATACCGACGAAACCCAAGGTCTGGGATGCTATGTAATCCGCCGTCTTGTCCCGTCCCGCGCCGACATTTTGGGCCACCAGCGTAGTACCGGCTATCACGAGGCCGCCGCCGAGCGAAATGAAGAGGAATATTATCGGAAACCCCAGGGATATTGCCGCGACGGCTTCGGAACCCAATCCCCCCACCCAATAGGTGTCGGCTATGTTGTATACGGTTTGAAGCAGGTTGCTCAATACCACCGGCCACGCCAGGGTGAAGAGAGCCAGGGATATGGGGCCCCGGGTGAGTCCCACCCGAGAGCCGTTACGTCGAGTCTTGGCGGTATCCGTTCCGGGATTAGCCACAAGAATTCCCTCCCCGCGTCACGTCGCGGCGCAGGGAGAGCGTGAGCCGCCCCATGATACGAAGCAATTCCCGCAGCTCGTCCTCCTCGAGGACGGCAAAGAGTGTTTCGAAATGAGAAAGTCGATTCGCCTCCACCTCGTCCACCGCTTTCCATCCCCGCGGCGTTATGGCCACTTCCCTGACCCTTCTGTCATCTTCGCCCTTTTCTCGAGTTACGTAACCGAGACGGACGAGGCTGATCACCACGTTGGAAATGGTGTCCTGGTTGAGCCCGAGGCTATCCGCAAGGGCGGATATGTTCTCTTCGCCGTAATCTCGCAGAAGCCACAGCAGGAAGAACGGGGGACCGGATACTTCCCAGTTGCGGAACTCGCGGCCCGCATCGGAAAAAGACC
>CAYLPL010000120.1:0-5637 GCA_964385545.1 uncultured Clostridia bacterium
GGAGGACGATGATCCCGAGATCGCGCTGACCTTCCGAGAGCTCGCGGCTATGTTTGCCGATCGAGATATCGATGTAACGGCCCTTCCGGAGCGTAAATTTGACCCTCCCCATCCGACCCTGGCGCGCCTTTTCCCGGTTTCCGGAGGGCTCGTCAGATCGGCCGCCCTCGCCGCCGACATATTGGATTCCCCGATACTGGTTGCCGAAGGCAAAGAGGACGTTGAGGACGTGATATCCTCGGTGGCCAACGGCCGCGTGGATTACCAATTCGTGGATTTGCTCTTTTGTGAAGGTTGCATAGACGGACCGGTGATAGAATCCGATCTCTCCCTGATGGAACGGAGGGAGAGGGTGGTGAAGTACACGCGAGCCGCGAGAAAACAAGGGGAATCGGAACCGGAGGAACTGCCCCGGGGACTGGATCTTTCCCGGCGCTTCCGCCCCAGGGACGTGTCATTGCCCCTGCCCGACGAGGCGGAGATCCGTCGGATCCTTTCGCGCGTCGGTAAGCACGATCCCTCGGACGAACTCAATTGCGGTGCTTGTGGTTACCCCACCTGCAGGGACAAGGCCATCGCGGTGTACCGGGGATTGGCGGAGCCGGAAATGTGTTTGCCCTTCATGGTGGAACAGCTCGAGGAAGCCTTGGAAGAGTTGGAGTACTCGTACGGGGAATTATACAGCACCTACGACAAGCTTCAGGAAACGCAGGAGGAACTCGTCCAGGCGGAAAAACTATCTTCTCTTGGGCAGCTTTCGGCTGGAGTGGCGCACGAGCTCAACAACCCCCTCGGTGGGATACTGCTCTACGCGGATCTGATACGCGAGGAGCAGGTGCCCGGGGAGGTGGAAGACTACGTCAAGACCATCCGGCGCGAGGCGGCGCGATGCCGAGATATCGTTACGGGGCTTTTGAATTTCGCTAGGCAATCGCGGGTGCAAAAGGAGAATGTAAGCCTAAACGACTACGTCGCGGAAGTCACCGAAGATTTCGCCCGCGGCTTACCCGATGGCATCAAGCTGACCCTCAATCTGGATTCTCCCGACGATTTAAAGGCGGAATTGGATCCCGGGCAAATGCGTCGCGTACTGATAAACCTGCTGAGCAATTCCCGAGATGCCGTCGAGGATGCCGGGGAGATCACGATTTCCACCCGGTACCTCGAGGACGGGGACGAGATCTTGGTAATCATAGAGGATGACGGAGTCGGCATTAAAGAATCCGACATGCCAAGGGTTTTCACGCCGTTCTTTACCACGAAAGAACCCGGGAAAGGTACCGGATTGGGTATGCCCATCGCCTACGGAATCGTGAAGATGCACCGGGGAAGGATCGAGGTGGATTCGGAAGAGGGGCTAGGAACGAAGGTGACCATATCGATACCCCGTCGTTCCGCCCCGGATACGACCCCCGGACTCCTGGGAGGAGAGCGCGAGGGACCTTCGGGCTACAGTTAGATCGGTGAGGCAAACCTCGGGTGAGTCGACGGTCAGCCGCAATCACTTCAGGAGGTGGAAAGATGGCCCGCATTTTGATGGTAGATGACGATGCTGATTTTTTGGAATATGCCTCTCGCGTGCTGCAACACGGCGAGCACACGGTGTCCACGGCCCACAATGGAGCGGAGGCGTTGCAAGTCCTGGAGGCCGACGCCGAGTTCGATCTGGTCATTTTGGATTTGATGATGGAAAAAAGCGACGAGGGGTTCACCCTCGCTCACCGTGTGCGAGAACTGCTGGGCAAAGACGGACGCATCATGATACTCACCGGCGTTCGGCGCACCCACGATCTCGGCTTCGACCTCCACTCGGCCAGCGGCAGTAACTGGATAGACGCCGACGATTTCGTGGAGAAACCGATTTCCTCGGAGGATCTCCTGGAAAGGATCCGACGATTGGTCGGAGATGAGTGATGGGAGGCGACCTTTCGAAACCCGGGGCGACACCGGATTCGTTCACTTTCGAGGATAGCCCGTCGATTATAGTCATGGATGACGAGGAGTCCATCAGGCTGGGCTGTGAGAAGGTGTTGGATCGCGAGGGCTTCGAGGTTACCGTGGCTCCCGACGGCGAGGTCGGCTGGGATCTATTGCGAAAAGGAGACTTTGATCTCGCGCTGATAGACTTGAAGATGCCGGGTATCGACGGTATGGGGATATTAGGCCTCATCAAAGAGAACCTCCCGGACGTAGTCGCTATCGTGATTACCGGTTACGCTTCCTACGAGACCGCGGTGGAGACGGTTAAACTGGGAGCCTACGACTACATTCCGAAACCCTTCACGCCCGATGAGCTTCGTAACGTGGTGCGACGTGGCCTGGAGCGTCGTTTCCTGCGCCTGGCAAATCGTCGACTGCGCGAAGAGCGCCGGCGTTTTCTCCTCGACCTCACTGAGGAGCGCAGCCGACTGGTGACCATTCTGCGCGCCATGTCGGACGGAGTGTTGGTGGTGAACCGCCGCGGGGAGTTGGTCCTGACTAACCCGGTAGGCCGACGTTTGTTGACGGGAGATTTCGACACCTCCTCCGAAGAACCGCCATCCCTGCGGGAAGCGTTGGAATATCCGGAGATCGCGGAGCTCGTGGGCCGGGTGGAGTCGGATCCCGAGCTCGAAGGGTGCGATGTTGAGGTGGAGACTTGTGACGATCGGGTGTTTCACTCTACCGCCACGGCCGTCCGCGACGAAGACGGCACCTATCTTGGGGCCGTCATAGTATCGAGGGATGTGACCGAGAGGCGAGAGATCGAGAGGATGAAGAGCGCCTTTGTGCGTATGGTCTCCCACGAGCTGAAATCACCCCTGGCGGCCGTCCAGGGTTACTTGGAACTCCTCATCGACGGCGAGGTGTCCGATTCAGATCGCGATCATATGTTGCGACGCTGCCGGACCAGACTGGAGGCCTTACAGGAGATGATCGGGGATCTGCTCGATCTTTCCAGAATCGAAAGTGGTGCCGCGGGCCGCGAACTGCGTAAACAGGATCTGTCCGAGATTTTGGAAGAGGTGGCGGACCTACAGCGAGATCTGGCGACCGCCAGGGAGATCGACATACGGGTGGAAATCGATGGGGAGCTGAACATGGTGGCGGATAGACGCGAGATGGAAGAGATATTCGCCAACCTGGTTTCCAATGCGGTGAAATACAATGAAGATGGTGGATCGGTGTCGATCTCGGCAAAGGACCTGGACGATAGGCTGGTGGTAACGGTCGCGGATACCGGAATCGGGATGGATTCGGAATCCGTGGACCGGATTTTCGACGAGTTTTATCGCGTCCGCAGCGCAAGAACCTCGAAGATCGCGGGGACGGGTCTGGGTCTTGCTATCGTCAAGCGTCTCGTGGAGTCCTATGATGGAGATATAGGGGTACAGAGTTCGCCCGGGGAAGGAACCACGTTCCGGGTGGAATTACCCAAAAGACCCACGTAAACGCGCGCGATGGGAGGAATTCAATTGAGTACCGTCTATCTCAACGGCCAGTTCCTCGACGATGCAAAAGCCCGTATCTCTCCCGAGGATAGGGGGTTTTTGTTCGCCGACGCCCTCTACGAGGTAATCAGAGTCTACGGGGGTCAACCCTTTTGTGCCCGAGAGCACCTGGATAGACTGCTGTTCGGGGCGCGAGAGATCGGGTTGGATGTCCCTTTCGATGAAGAGGAATTTTCACATATTGTGGCAAGATTGCTTTCGGCCAACGGCCTCAAAGAGGCCGCCGTTTACCTACAGGTGAGCCGTGGTGCTGAGCCCCGCCAGCATCGCCTGCCCAGCGGGTGCACACCGACGGTTTATTTCAGCGTTCGTCCTGCGGAGCGTCCGAAGCCGGAGATGGCCGAAGGTGGCGTCAAGGTCATTACGCACCCCGACATCCGCGGTGGGCTATGTTACGTAAAGACTACGGCCCTCCTATTCAATTGCCTCGCCGCGACGCGGGCGAAGGAGGCCGGTGCCTTCGAAGCCCTCTTCGTGCGGCAGGGATTCGTGACCGAGGGGAGCATGACCTCGGCTTTTTGCGTCATTGACGGTAAGCTGTATACTCATCCCCTCGCCAATATCCTGCCCGGCATAACCCGGCTAAATGTCTTGAGACTGGCGCAAAGACACGGCTGGGAACACGAGGAGAGAGCCCTGACCGTCGACAGCTTTCTCGAGGCAGACGAAGTCTTCATCACCGGCACCGTCTCCGAAATCGTGCCGGTTATCCGCGTGGATGATGTGACCATCGGCGATGGACGCGTCGGTCCCGTGACCCAAAGGGTGCAGGAGGCCTTCGAAGATCTAATTGCACAAGAGTGTGGCAGCTGAGGGAATCAAAAGCGAACTCATCGTAACCCCGATCTCCTCGAGCCGAGAGCGTCGGGGTTTCCTTTATCGAGGGTGATTTTCCCTCGAAGAGCATCATTCCCCACCCGCACAAATGCGAGGATGGTCTTTGCGGATGGACGTTTCTGCGGACACCGGATGTCGCGATCGAACCATAGCGGCGTCACCGGTCTCACGCCGGAGACGGATTACCACGTCATCATCAGTAGCCCCGAGTGTTTGTCGGGGGATGAATCGGTCCCCGCGGCCATGTGTGTCGCCGTAGGCCGCCCGATGCACTCGAGGGCATCGCGGGCGATGCGGTATCGCGTGCCCCGGTACATCCCCCGCGGGATGATCGTGGGGGAGATTATGGGATCCAAATGGCACATCGCCGTGGCTTTGGTGGCCATCTGGGTAATGGCCCATCGAGTAACCCCCCTCGTTTGATCCCCATGCGGCGCTGAAAAGGCTTCGGGCGCCTCAAAGAGCAGGATCGGATAGTCTCCGAAGTCCGCTTGCATTACTGGCAGGGATATTGGCGCATGATCACCCCGGTGAGGGGACTTGGTCTCCCGTTTTGCCGTAATTAACTCAGTAGCCTCGAGAACCCCGGTGAGCGCGGGAACTTCATCGATAAGGGAAACGTTCAGCGCGAAGGTGTCGGTGAGATCGCGGATCATGGGGCGTGTGGCATTGGAAAGACCTTCGTGGACGCAAACTACTTCCCCGCCCCGGGGAAGCTCGGGAGCACCATCCGAAATCTGGAACGTTTACTTTTGCCCCTCGCAGGGCCGCGCGCAGGAGATCATGATCCGGCAGGTGACAATCTTTGTGTCCGGTGATGGCGCTCTTTCATGTGACCGGCGCGTCTTCGGGTGGCGGTGACATTATCGTATCGGAGATTTCCTCGCAGGTGCGATTATCCATCTGCGCGTGGGCACAGGATAGATCCCACTTTCCCATCCGACACCGATCTACTCCAATATGGGAACCCAATTCTCTCGGCGAATTCGAAAGGATGATCCGGATCCACCGCCTCCTGGGCGATCTGTTTTGCAGCGTGACTGTTCACGGTCAGCAGGCCTCGGGAAGACTCTCTGTCGTCTCTTCCATGTATCCGTCTTTTCAATGTTCTGAAAGGCCTTCGTCGACCCAAGGGGTAGCTCGCCCTCAGGGGATAGCTCGCTTCGATGGGTTCAGCATCGGTTCTTTTAGGGAACAGGGTATTGTCTTGAAGTAGTATCCATCTTTGGGACCTCCCGTGAAAAGGAAACCGCTTCGATTCGGCACACCGCCTTCGAAGCTACTATCGTGGTTTGTCCGCTCACACACG